>CAZUOS010000036.1:0-8928 GCA_964621415.1 uncultured Azospirillum sp. | reverse complement strand
GACTTATAGATCGTCGACAGGGCGTCCCAGTAGTCGCTGCCCTCCTTGAGGAAGGCCAGGTTCGGAAGATCCTTGTCATATTTGAAAACGACGAAAGCCGAGTCGCCGTATTTCTCCTGGCGCGCCTCGCTGACCTTGTGCCCCTGGTTGATCGAGGTCATGTGTTCATCTCCCGAGTAGGGCGGGTTATTCACGACGAGCTTGAAGGGCTTCTTGATCTTGCCGAGGAAATCCCCGATGAAGCGAGCGTCGCCGAACCGCAGTTCCGCATGGTTCCCTTTCTGGATCGCCTTCTTGACATTCGCCCGGACAACGTCCTCAAACTGGAGTTCCATGCCGGCGATATTCCGCTTCTGTGTGAGCGCCTCGACGGCCGTGGTGCCGGCGCCGATGGTGGGGTCCAGTACCCAGTCCCCTTCCTTGGTAAAGGCCTGGACGGCCCAGCGGGCAATGTGGAGCGGGGTCTTCGCGACGTGCCCACCCTTCCCGCTTTCCGCGGCCTTATCGTAATACTGTCGGCGCTCGAGCCGAGAGTAATAAGATCCGTCAGCGGGGCGAAGTTCGCCGATTGCCTTCGTACAGTAGTCGCATGAACAGTGGTACTGATCTGGAATGTGGCCCTTGATCACATTCACTTTATCGCCGGCAGCCATTTCTCTTCTCCGTTCTTGGTTACAGTTTGAAGTCCGTATATTCTTTTTTCGGCTCTTGTTTTTTCGATACGCGAACCACGGGTTCACGGGGCACCTTGACCTGTTTTGTTTTCTCTGTAAATACCTTTTCTGTTTTCGGGATAAGTTTTTTAATCGCCGGCGCCTCTCCGATCCCGTACTTCTCGGCACGGATAGAGCACTGGTTGAAAAGCCAGCAGGCGGAACAGGCTTTCTTCTGATCTGCATACCCGACCTCGGTACAGTACCAGCGCTTCGCATCGTCGATATACTCATTCGAGTCGAGTATCCGTCTATCCGAACAGGTCCATGGTTCTCCCTTGATGTGAGCAGCGATCTGTTCGGAGACATACCGGCAGAACTGGACAGGCATCGCCTTGCCTGTCTGTTTCGTCATACAGAGATTGTTGTCCAGATGGAATTCGTTTCGCTCATTCAGCTTCGTCCCATAGAAAATGAAATCGTCGGGGAAACCCTGGATGCGGGCTCGTTCCCGATACGTCAGTGGTGTGAACCGCTTCGGGTGTAATTTGTAAGCCCCGCCGCATTGAACGGAAACACCTCGGTCATCCCAGTGTTCAATCTTATAACCTGGCTTCCGTTTGATCGTACCATCCTTCGCATGGTACGTCATCGACTCGCCGGTCTTCCAATTCGCTTTTGCGAACTCCGCGACCTCCCTCCAGGTCGGCCGGTCCCCGAGGAAACGCATCCCCAGGTTCCGGCATGCCAGGGCGTCGAGGTTATAAGGGTCGTGGTTGTGGTAGTTCGATTTGCCCGGTACTCCGAGCCCCTGGGTGGCGTTCTCCAGATTGCGGCCGGACTCGATTGTCTCCCCTGGACGGAATGCCCACTTCTCGGTCTTCAGTGCACCGATCATGAACATCCGGTTCCGCCATTTCTGGACGTTGCCATAACCCCAGTTCGAAACCCACTCCGGAAACAGGTCATACTCCGGCAGCATCTTCACATATTCCGACATGGGGAATGCGCCAAAGGCTTTCGGCAAATCGTCCATGACGAAGAACCGCGGCTTCAGTTTCGCAACAAGCTCGACGAAGAGGGGAAGGTCGCCGGGGTCCAGCAGGCGTTCAGCCCGCCCTTTGACGCTGGCGCCGAGCTGACTGTAGTTCCCGCAATTTTTTGAAAGAAAACCTTTAACAACATAGGAGTGGTCATCAAGGACGGAAAGATTGAAAACCTGTTTTTTCTTTGTCCCCCCTTGAACGATATTTATTTCTTTGATTTCTACATCCATGAATTTGTAATCCCCGGAATGGTTATGAGAAATCCGAACGACTTCGTCGACAAGATCGCGGATCGACTTATTATAATCTCGGGACAATTTATTTCGAACAATATGCCACCCTTGTTTTTCTAAAAAATCTTGGCGGGTTTGATCTTTATTTCTTTGTTTAATAAAACGATGACGCCATCCGTCGTACTCAACGCCGATCTTAAGATCAGGAAGAGCCCAATCAATAAAATAGTTTCCGACTGGGTATTGGTGAACAGGTTCGAACCCCCGTTCTTTCAGTATTTGACCAACTTGGATTTCTTGAGGGGACTTTTTCTTTGCCGATGCGATCATCGCCCGACGTTTTACGTCTCGGTCAAAAAATGGATGGTCCTTCATTGCACAATTTTTTCTAGTCGTTTCGTGAGCTTTTCGGAGCAAGTGTTCTTTTTCTTCTGGAGACCCACGATCCCATTGGTCCTGAACAGAACACGATACACTACAGAACCCACGAAATTTTTTACTCCTCCCCCGGAAAATAGGAATATCAGACCCACATTTCTTACAGGGGATTGCAAGAACTTTAATTTTATCCCCTACTTGGATATCTTCGGCTTTGACCCACTTATCTCCAATCCGGAGTGGGTGGTTCGGAGTCAAAGTCAAAGAACCGTCTTCACCTGCTCCTTTGAATGTCCGAATGCGGATCATACCTCCTTCATACGATTTTTTGATCGTCTGAACGACCGGTTTAAACCTCCCTTCTTTCGTTAAAACCAAATCCCCCGGTTTGATATCCTTAATAGAAACCCACCCTTTCGATGTATATACTGGTGTTTTTCCAAGAAAACATTCCGGGTGCCCCATCGCAAGATCAGCACCCATGATCTTTTCGATTTCTTGAGGGGTAAATTCGTTTATTTTTTCTTTAAAAATAGCCCCGGGGAAATTCTCAATGAACGTGTTCCGCCCCTGTTCGTCTTTCCAATGGTAGTATCGTCTAAACTCGACATTGGATAGAATATCGAATCCGGCCTGCTTCGCGCCGACCAGCATCGATCCAATCCCGCAGGTGATCCCGATTGCTCGGAATTTTTTCTCAGGTTTCTTCGCCACTTTTCGCTCTCCTTCTAATGATGCTGACCATGCTTTCAGATAAGTTATACTCTGCCGCCAGATCGCGGCGGGATTTTGTCGACTTATAGATTTCCCGATATTGTTCTTCCGTCAAACGAGTTTTCGCCGGACGGATCTTCATGCCCGGTTCCTTCCAGGCGCGGCCCGTGATGATATGATAGACCCCGGACGCGGCGATATTGTATCGCTTAGCGAGTACCTTAACGCTGTCGGAGGACGCCCGGATCTCTCGGACCTCTTTCCAGGTCAGTTTCGAGAACCCATTATTTTCTCCCAGTTGGGCTCCACGATCGACGACGTCTTTCATATTGTCTTCGTGAGTCCCCAGGATCAGGTGATCCGGGTTCACGCATTCTTTAACGTCGCAGGTGTGTCGGACCATCAGCCCTTTTTCGATCGGACCTTTGAACATTTTATAAGACTCGACATGCGCCCACTTACCGTCGAAAGCCCCATACCCCTGTCGAAAACTCCCAGTCCATAACCAGCAACCGGACATAGGGTCCTTCTGGACTTTCACCATGAACCGGGCTTCGGCGGAACCTCGGATAGGTTTCATCGGTTTCTTAATATTCAACGGTCGACCCTTACGATCATCCATGTTTTCCTGGTGAGTCCCGGGGATCAAGTGTTCCGGGTTCACACATTTACGATTATGGCACCGGTGACGGATCAACGCCCCTGGGGGGATTGGTCCCTTGAAAAGAATATAAGAAGCTCGATGGGCGCGGACTGTCCGGCCGTCGAGCCCCGTGATCCCGTAACCGTTCTGCAAAGAAGCCGTCCAGTTCCAGCATTTCGTTTCTGGATCTTTCCGGACATTCGTCATGAAACGGTCGCGAGGGGTCACTTCTTTTTCTTCGCCTGTAAGGCAAGCGCCTCGGTCACGTCATCGTATTCGCAACCGGTCTCGTTCATGACCATAGCCCAAAGGCGTTCGGTCGAAATATCCGGTTCATTTTCCTCGATCCGGTCCCAGGCTTCGAGGATCTCTTTATGCTTCCTCTTCACGGAACGCCTCCTTCGACTGAGCCCGAATGGTCGCCAGGTCATAGACCCCGAGAGACACCAGCAGGCACTGGATGTATCCGAGCCAGCGGTTGGATTTCCCCACGGGCCACGACCGGCCGTTCTCGACGAGCTGATCGATCATCCATTTCAGGTGTTCGGATCCTTCGCCGTTGGGATCGATCTGGGCATGGATAAATCGCCAGCGGCCCATCGACATGGTTTCGTGGTACAGTTTCGCCAAATACATGACACCGGCTTTCATGGGTACACCTTTCCGTAAAGGACCGCCGGGAAGACGGCAATCCGATCTTTCTTTTCCGACAGGTTCAATTGCTTGCAGACATGAGTCGCCGCGATATGGCGCTTCCAGGCGTCGTGGCGGCTGGTCATGATATAGTCGACCCCGCTCTTCTTCATGACGCTGAAATCGTTCTCCGGGTAATCGCCGGAAGCGGGTTCCCAGCCTTCGGACTTCAGATCCTCGACGAGCCCACCAAGGTTCTCGACAAAGATCAAATAATCGTAGTCGGCATCCCCGGGCGGCGGAGAACAAGTCACCCGCGACCCGCACTGAGTTATCACGGCTCCATGTTTCTGAAGCGTTTCGTACGACAGCATTTCCGTCCCGTCCCCTCGTATCATCTGGCGATCCTTTTCAGAGCCAGGAGCGCCGCCTTGGCTTGTTGCACCGCATCTTCCAATGCGTTGTGGTGTTTCTTATCGTCGAACGTAAGCTGAACCCCTGCAAGAGAATAAAGCGTACGGGCACAACGTACATCAGAATAATTCCACGGAACAGGGGGTCCGTTTACCGCACCCCGGAGAATGGGCTCGTCGAAGCCGGCGCCGTAGCACCAGAGGCGGGCCGCTTTCTGGTCCGTATAGAACTTGTAAAAAGCCGCGAGGGCTTCTTCGTGGGACATGGCGTCTTTTACTGTGAAGACGTCCTTCGCTTCTATCGACTGCCGCAGCCACCACATGATCGTCGACATATCGACCGACCCGCGGGGCTCTGCGATCTTGGCATAAAAAGACTTCCCCAGTATGTCCTTCTTATCGTCGAAGATCACAGCGCCGATCGACAGGATCGCCGCGCCGGATTTCCGGCCAAGGGTTTCCAGATCCACCATGCAATTTATCGTCATCAGTATTTCTCCAGGGGTTGGTCACTACGAAGATATAAAGGATGGCGGGGCGATCCGTTCTTCGTCCGGCCCAGGCACATCAAATTCTCCGGAAGGGATATTGGAACGACCGGCCATTGCCCCCAGGCCGCGATCAGCGGGCCGTCGACTTGGCGGTAAAATTCGGCCACGGGATTGCCGTGAGGATCTTTCGCCTTCAGGACGTCCTTCGCGAAGAGCATACAGGTTCACGACGGCGATCGCATCGCAGCCCTCCCGTTTGGCGAACCCGATGCAGCGGCGGATCGTCGGGTCGTCATTCTCCGCATCGGCCGTCGACGGGTTCAGCATGATGAAACCCATTGTCCTCCCGTCGCCCCATCGCCGGTCAAGCCTGTAACGGTACCGGCCGCACGGAGAAATAATAGCGCTCATGTGGGCCATGTGTTTTTCCTGAACATATCGACCATCATCGCCGACCGGCCTTCGCGGTCGTGTTCGACGGCCGCCGTCCGCAAAGGTATCTTAGGCTGGTCCGCAATACCCTCAGGCAAAATGTCACGGAAGGAGTCTTTCAGGATCTTCTTGCCCGTTCGTTCTTTCCGGGGTAATCCCAGCGCCATTTCGACGACCCGCCTGGCGAGGAATGGGGAACGCTGTTCGATCGTCCCGGCCATCATGATCCTGTCGAGCCGAGGCAGGTGCCAGCCCACCAGTTCGTGGAATATATCGGAGGACTGACTATCGTATCGCTGGCTGCGGCCATAGCCCCCGAACAGTTCGTCAGCGCCATCACCCGTCAGGCACACAGGCTCGTTGACCGCGGCTGCCAGGGCGCACTGGGGGATAAGGCTGCCCAGGTCCAGCGGCTCCTGCATCAGCTTCAGGGCTTTGGCGACGGAGACTTCCGTCCAGGGGATCAGTTTGACTGGCCGTCTTTTGGCGACCCTGGTGACCCGATCGTACTCTTCGTCGTTCGGGTTCTTCGGGTCATAGACGTAATACGGGGTTATGTCGCCGCCGTAGAAACGGGCCAGGGTATATACGATCGAACTATCGAGGCCGCCGGACAACAGGCAAGCAACCGGAACATCGGCTGCAAGGACCCGCCGGCGGACAGCATCCGCTATTTCTTGTCCCAAGTTATCGATCCCGTCATCCCTGGGGGTCAGCAGATCCAGGCCGCGGCGTTCGACTGTGCCGTCCATCCGCATGACAAGGTATTCGCCGGGGCGGGTCCGTTTGATTTCATTGTAGGGGGTCCGGGCCGTTTCCGGGCAATACCCCCACTTGATGACCGATGACAGATAAATCTCGTCGGGCGTCGTCGGCCCGTAGGAAGCCGTTGCCGCGGGCTCGGAGGTCACCGCCAGGCAGTCGGTCCGGTAATAAAGGGGCTTCTGGCTCAGGTAATCGACGAAGAAATGAAGTTCGGCTTTCGCTTCGTCGATTGCGACAACCGACCAGAAGCCGTCTCGATCCCGGAGCATCGATCCTTTCATGAAAGCATCGACGACAACCGGAACATCGGATGCAAGTTTCGGGTTCTCTTCGCGGAAGTCCAGGACCTCGCCGACGAAGGCGATCGTCCATTTGCCGGATACAACGGGCTGGACCCCGGCGTCGCCTAAGCCAACGATCGGCAGGCGCCTATGCCAGACCGACCCCGAATGGTTCGTAATCGTTCCCCGATGCCGCATGAGGGTGATCGCTTTCTCTGAGCTGTGGGTCAGTGACGCGCAAACTCCGCACATATTAAGACTCCTTCCATGTTTCGTTTCGTTTAATCCTCCCAACGGTGCGGGGTGTAGTATTATAATATCTAGCTAAACGAGATACCGTGTCCGTTGAAACTCGAATTTTTCTTACTTTATCCCAGTTAAGTTGAGAATATTTTTCGAATTTAGAACCTGCAGAAAAGAACCGTCCTTTCTTCTGACAATCTATAATATTATCGGAATAGTCGCCTAGAAACAAATGATCAGGGTTTACGCACGGCATGACATCACATTTATGAAGAACAAGTACATCGTCTGAAATAGGTCCCTTAAAAAGTTCCCAGGCCGCCCTATGAGCACCAGTAATAGTTTCATTGGACAACCTAAATCGCCCGTATCCACGGGTATAAGTAGAAGCCATCCAGATCCAGCAACCGGACTCAGTAATCATTTCAATATGGGACATAAAACGATCTAATGGTGTCCCGCGAGTATAGATACGAGTCATTTCTGGGCCTCGAGGATCTGTTTCTCGATGATCATGGAATATCCGCAAATGTCATGCCAGTGATCGGTAAAATTCGGATCGCCGGACAAGATCCGCGCCGACTTGTGGGCGATCATCCAGAGGACTTCGCGTTGGCTGTCGGACAGGTATTTCCAGTTCTTGCTGGATCGCCATAGGTCGATCGTGCCCTGGGCGATCCGGGCCACTTCGCGGAAGTCGCCGTGGGTCTTCGGTCGTTCGATAATCGTCTGCTTGGGATCGCTTACCATCTGTCTAACTCCGTCAAAAGGACTCGGGCCACATTCATCTTGTTATCATTGTTCGGGAACGGCAGAAGGCGGAACACCCGGCCGTGGATCTTCTGGATATCATAAAGGACGGGTTCGGCGCCGACGTATGTCCGCATCTCTTCGCCCAGGATGAAATTCGTCGCCT
This sequence comes from uncultured Azospirillum sp., assembly GCA_964621415.1. Taxonomy (GTDB): domain Bacteria; phylum Pseudomonadota; class Alphaproteobacteria; order Rickettsiales; family UBA3002; genus QFOX01. The sequence continues at coordinate 1,087 of CAZUOS010000036.1, read as the reverse complement.
TGACGGGCAGGTAGTCGACCATGTCTTTAAAACCGTCGTAGTCCTGGGGGTCCACCCAGTCGAACATCCGCAAAGGAGTTTCCGGCCGGAAGGTCCGCATCGCGACGAACAGTTTCCGCCCCCAGGTCTCCGGACCGATCAAAGCCGGTTTTCTTTTCTGCATTACAGGCATATAAAAACCTCAGTGATCATTGAGGAAACACGATCGTGGCACAGAAAGCGGACGGCGGCCTTCGGGCGATCTTTCATCAGCATATCAAGGACGCCCAGTGGACGGCGATCGAAACCGGGGTCGTCAGCCTCGGCGTGCCGGACAGCGAATACTGTTTCCCCGGCGGGGTCCAAGGCTGGATTGAATTCAAAAGGTGCGCGGGCAACGTCGTCACCATCCGGCCGCAGCAGGTTGCCTGGATCGACAGAAGATCCCGGCTTGGAGGCCGGGTCTTCGTCGGCGTGATGAATAAAAAGGATTTGCTGATCTATTCCGGCCGCGACGTCCGGGCGCTCAAGACTTCGGGTCTGAAAGGCGCGACGCCGCTCTTGACGGGCTGGGACTGGGATAAGATCAGGCAATTACTCATGTCCGGTTGACTTTCCCCATGTACTGCCTCGAGGGGCGGTATGTAAACAACTTTTTATTCAAGAACTCGCAGGATATTTATCTACGGTGGTTTTCACGTACAAATTGCGAAGGGCCAGGTTGGACCGGTCCTTGTCTTTGAAACGGATCCTTTCGTGGATTTCCAAGGGTCCGAACAGTTTTTCGTAAATGAACCAGGCAAGCGGCACACGCTTGACCATCCTCTGGTTCTTGCTGTTCACATAACCGACCTGCGGGGTCACGGTTCCATCTCGTGGGCAATAGTGGACAACACCTGCCGGAGTCGGCACTTCGATCGTGGCGAACGTTTCGTAATGCAAGACTTGTTCTTTCACTGACGATTTCACATCGGGGCTCCGGTTGGTCCTGGCACCATGTCCCTTCGCAGGGTGATTTTGGAATGCGACAAGTTGACGGGGTTGTCCCAAACCCCCCGCGAAGGTCGCACCCTTCGCCTGGTGCGTGCCCCCTGGGGGCTTCCAGGGG
>CAZUOS010000035.1:0-9008 GCA_964621415.1 uncultured Azospirillum sp. | reverse complement strand
TCCCCCCTTGAGGGGGAGCCAAAATCGTCCTTCACGATTTTGGTGGGGGGTACGTAGCCGCACGCTCAGCTGCTGAGTATGTTGCTAAGCACCCCCCACCAAATCGCTAAAGGAGCGATTTGGCTCCCCCTCAAGGGGGGAGCTATAGGCTCTGGAATCCCTGCCCTTTCCTCAATTCCTCAATTCCTGATTTCCCCAATTCCTCAATTCCTCATTTCCCCAATTCCTCAATTCCCCTCCCCCCTACGCCGCTTCGGCCTGCGCGCCTTCGAGGCTTTGCAGCTGCATAATCTCCGGCGCGGCGATGGCATAAGCCCCCGGCAGCGCGAGCTTCACGGTGCCACCCGGCACGGCAACAGTAAGCTCCACCCGCGCGCCACGCTCGATCGGTGGCCCGAGCATCGCCTTGAGCCGTGCGAGGTCGGCCGCTGCCTCGAGCTGAATGCGCACCATGCTCGCGCGTACGGATTGCGCCGCCTGCTCGAGCGGCTCGAGGCGCTGCACCAGCAGCCGTTGCCCACGCTCGCCATGGCGCACATCCACATGCAGTAGCAGCGCCGCGCCGGTTTTCATCTCGGCGTGGTGACGATCCAGAATCTCCTCGTCGAACACGGCGACTTCATACTGCCCCTCGGCATCCGAAAGGGTGAGGAACGCCGAGCGCCCGCGCGGGGAGGAGCGCAATTTGCTGGCGCTCAGAATGCCTGCGAGCTTGAGCTTCTGCTTATCCGGCAATGCCTCGAGCAGCCGCGCCGAAGACGACACGCCAAGCTTTTTGAATACCGGCTGATAGGGCGCGAGCGGATGCGCCGAGAGATAAAACCCAATCGCCGCGCATTCCTGGTTGAGCTTCTCGAGGAGCGGCCATTCCTCGACCGGTTTCAGCTCGCGCCGATTGAGCTTCTGCGTTTCTTCGGCCCCGAACAGGCTCACCTGATTGCTGCTGCGTTCCTGCGTCGCGTTCTGCGACGAGGCAATGAGCATATCGAGCGATTCGAACAATTGCCGCCGGTTGGGGCAGAGCGAATCGAACGCGCCCGCCATAATCAGATGCTCGATCTGCCGACGGTTCATCACGCTCGCATCCATGCGATGGGCGAAATCGTGAATATCCTTGAAGGGGCCGTTTCGCTCGCGCTCGGCGACGATCGCCCCCATCGCGGCCGCCCCGACGTTTTTGATCGCGGCGAGGGCGTAGCGGATGGAAGAGGCCGGAGGCCAGAGGCCAGAGGCCAGGGAAGCATCTTCTGGCCTCTGGCCTCTGGCCTCTGGTCTCTCCACCTCAAACATCACCCCCGAGGCATTAATATCCGGCGGGAGGACGGCGATGCCGAACTTCTTCGCCTCGGCCACGAACTGCGCGAGTTTATCGGTGGAACCGGCTTCGTAGGTCATGGAGCCTGCCATGAACTCGACCGGGTAATTCGCCTTGAGATACGCGGTTTGATAGGCGACGAGCGCATAGGCCGCCGCGTGCGATTTGTTGAAGCCGTAGCCAGCGAACTTTGCGACAAGATCGAAGATATTGCTCGCCTGCGCTTCACTCACCCGGTTCTTCACCGCACCTTCGACGAACATGGCGCGCTGCGCGTCCATCTCGGCCTTGATCTTTTTCCCCATGGCGCGACGCAGCAGATCCGCGCCACCCAGCGTGTAGCCTGCCAGAACCTGCGCAATTTTCTGCACCTGCTCCTGATAAATAATGACGCCGTAGGTCTCCTTCAGCACCGGCTCGAGCAGTGGGTGCAGGTAATCCGGCCGGGCGCGGCCATGCTTCACGTCGATATAGGTCGGGATGTTATCCATCGGCCCCGGGCGATAGAGCGCACCGAGCGCGATCAAATCCTCGATACAGTCGGGCCGCAGGCTTTTCAGTGCCTCGCGCATGCCGGCGGATTCGAACTGGAACACGCCGAGCGTATCGCCCTTCGTCAGCATGGCGTAGGTTTTTTTGTCGCCCTCGGGCAGTTTGAGGAGGTCGATCTCGAGACCAACGCGCGCGATAAAATCGCAGGCACGCTTGAGGATGGAAAGCGTGCGCAGGCCGAGAAAATCGAACTTCACGAGGCCCGATACCTCGGCCCATTTCATGGAATATTGCACCACGAGCATTTCGGATTTCGGGTCGCGATACATCGGCACCAGTTCGGCGAGCGGACGATCGCCAATCACCACGCCTGCCGCGTGGGTGGAGGCATGGCGATAAAGCCCCTCGAGCTTCATCGCAATGGCGGCGAGATGCGTGGCGTTTTCATCCTCCGAGAGGGCCGCTTTCAGCAGCGGCTCGCGCTCAATCGCTTGCTCGAGCGTGACCGGATCGGCGGGGTTGTTCGGCACCAATTTACAGATGCGATCCACCTGGCTGTAGGGCATTTGCAGCACGCGCCCCACATCGCGCAGCACCGCGCGCGCCTGCAATTTCCCGAAGGTGATGATGGCGGCGACTTTCTCATCGCCATATTTTTGCCGCACGTAGTGAATCACCCGCTCGCGCCCGTCTTGGCAGAAATCGATATCGAAGTCGGGCATGCTCACGCGTTCGGGGTTCAAAAACCGCTCGAACAGCAGGCCATAGCGTAAGGGGTCAAGGTCGGTAATCAGCAGCGCCCAGGCGACGATGGACCCCGCGCCCGATCCACGCCCCGGCCCCACGGGAATATCGTGCGCCTTCGCCCAGGAGATAAAGTCCGAGACTATGAGGAAGTAGCCAGGAAACTTCATGGTGATGATGACATCCAGCTCGAACTCCAACCGCTCGCGGTAGGGCTTTGCGGCTTCCTCGCGCTCAGGCCCGCTCATGCCTTCGCGGAAGACATGCTTTTCGAGCCGTGCGGCCAGCCCCTCGCGCGCTTTCACGGCCAGCGCGTCGGATTCGGTGAGGACGTTACCCGCCTCGTCCTTCATTGCGAAGCCGGGCAGAATGGGCGCGCGCGATTTCGCCCACACATGGCAGCGCCGTGCGATGTTCACCGTATTCTCGAGCGCTTCGGGGATATCGCGGAACAGCAGCGTCATCTCCTCGGTACGCTTGAAGCGATGCTCGGGCGTCAGCCGTTTGCGATCGGTTTCGGTGACGTATTTCCCCTCGGCGATGCAGACCAGCGCGTCATGCGCTTCGTACATTTTGGCGTCGGTGAAATAGAGGTTGTTGGTGGCGACGAGCGGAATATTGCGGGCGAGCGCGAGGTCGATCTGCGCCCGCTCGATCTGTTTTTCCTCAGGCAGGCCGTGGCGCGTCAGCTCGAGATAGAGCCGGTCGCCGAACAGTTCCTGCAAGTGAGAAAGCAGCCCCTCGGCCGCCTCGCGCCGGTTGGCCATCAAGGCACGGGCCACCCCGCCTTGCGTGCTGGCGGTAAGGGCGATCAGCCCATCGGAATGGTCCCCAAGCATGGTGTAATCGAGCAGCGGCGCCTGCCCCAACGCGGGCGACGTGTAAGCCTTGCTCGCCAGTTGCAGCAGGTTGGCGTAGCCGGTTTCGTCCTTGGCATAGACCAGCAGATTCTCTGGCTCGAAGCGCTGGGTGGCCGCCGCTTGCGCGTTCATGCCATAGGGCACAAGGCTGAGGGTTAGCCCAAGGATGGGCTGCACGCCCTCCTTCACCGCATATTCCGAAAACTCCAGCGAGCCGAAGAGATTGTCATGATCCACCAATCCGAGTGCGGGCATGTTCTCGGCCTTGGCAAGCGCAATCAATTTCGGAATCTTGATGGCGCCTTTCAGCAGCGAATAGGCCGAATGCGCACGTAAGTGGATGAAGCGGGTCATGCGTTAGCCCCCTCGATATTACCCCCCACCGAAACCCAAGAGGGTTTCGGCTCCCCCTCAAGGGGGGAGCTGGCAGGCCGCACGGATTCGTATCGTCCTTCTACATCCTTCATCCCGCCACGCTAGCGGCATATGCCCGGCATAGCAACGCGTGCGGCTAGGTTATCCGCCCTTATTTCAGCTTCACCTTCTGGCCCTTCTTCAGCTCGCTGGCGGATTTGAGCTGGCCGCAGGCGGCAAGGATATCCTGCCCGCGCGTTTTGCGGATGGGGGTGGCGATCCCCGCCTCCATCAGCACGCGGCCAAACGCGTGGATGCGGTTGTTCGACGAGCATTGATAAATCGACCCCGGCCAGGGGTTGAAGGGAATCAGGTTCACCTTACTGCGGATGCCTTTCAGCAGCTTCACCAGTGCTCGTGCATCCGCCTCGGAATCGTTCACGCCTGCGAGCATCACATACTCGAACATAATGTGCCGATCGCGCACGCGGGCCTGATAGTCGCGGCAGGCCTCGAGCAGCTCGGCAATCGGGTATTTGCGGTTGATGGGGACGATTTCATCGCGCAGCTCGTCCGTCACCGCATGCAGCGAGATGGCGAGGTTACAGCCGACATCCTCTGCGAGATCGCGGATGCGCGGCACCACGCCCGAGGTGGAAACGGTGATTTTGCGGCGGCTCATGGCCAGCCCCTCGCCGTCGAGCAGAATCCGGCAGGCGCGCACTAGATGCTCGTAGTTATAGAGCGGCTCGCCCATGCCCATGAAGACGATGTTAGTCACCAGTCGCCAGTCACCAGTCACCCGTGGGCGACCTTCGGGCGACGGGGTACGGCTACCGGACGACGGATAACGGCTCCACTCCCCCAACCCATCCCGCGCGACGAGCACTTGCGTAATAATCTCGCCCGCCGTGAGGTTGCGCACCAGCCGCTGCGTGCCAGTGTGGCAGAAGGTGCAGGAAAGCGTGCAGCCCACTTGCGACGACACACACAGCGTGCCGCGATTACTATCGGGGATGAAGACGGTCTCGACCTCGTTGCCATCGGCGTATTTCAGCAGCCATTTCTGCGTCGCGTCGAAGGATACGGCATTGCGGCTGACCCCCGCACGGGCGATAGAGAAATGCTCGGCCAGCAGGCCTTGCGTTTCTTTCTTGATGTTTTTCATCGCCGCAAAATCGGTGACGCCCTTGGTGTAGATCCACTGCCAGAGCTGCTTGGCGCGAAACGGCTCGATGCCGAGCGGCACCAGCCGCGCGCTGAGTTCCTCACGCGTGAGGCCAACGAGATTGGGCTTCTCGGCCAGGGCTTCGGCGCTGCTATCCGCGCGCTCGGCGGTTTTGAGGAGAATCGGTTCCATTATTCCTGCTTTTCTCCCACCTGCTCCATCACCCGGTCGAACACTTGTTGCATGGTGAGGGTGCTGGTGTCGATGGTGATGGCGTCCGCCGCGGGAATCATCGGCGCGGTGGCGCGTTTCGCATCGCGCTCATCGCGCTCCATCAAATCCTCGACCACGGATTGGTAGTCCACTTTCACGCCGTATTCCTGCAGCTCGTGGTGCCGACGCTTGGCGCGCGCCTCCAGATTCGCAGTGATGAAGAACTTATAGTCCGCCTCGGGGCAGATCACCGTGCCGGTATCGCGCCCGTCGAGCACGGCGCCGTTTTCGCTGGCGGCGAACTTACGCTGATAATCGAGCAGAATCTCGCGCACTTCGGGAATCGCCGACACAATGCTCGCGGCCTGGCCGATACGCTCGCCGCGTAGTTTGGGGTTGGCTAAATCCTGACTGCTGATGGCACGCGCGGCGGCGATGGCGGCGGCGACATCCTGCGGGTCCTGGTTCGCATAGAGCACACGCATGCCAACCGCGCGATAGAGCAGCCCGGTATCGAGATAGCCCAGGCCGAAATGATAGGCGAGCCGCCGCGCCAACGAGCCTTTGCCGCTCGCCGCCGGGCCATCGACCGTGATGACCATGCGCCGCTCGGGCGTGGGCCGCGCGCGCGCGCGGGTGACGCGGATGGTGGCGCCCAGCTCGCGCATCAGGCTCAGGAAGCTCGGGAAACTGGTCGCAATCGCGCGGATGTCATCGACCACCACCGGCTGTTCGCTCACCAACCCCAGTATGAGAAAGCTCATGGCGATGCGGTGGTCGTAATGGGTGGTGACGGTGCCACCGCCTGGCGGTTTTCCGCCTTTGCCATAGACCACAAGGTCGTCGCCCTCTTCCCGCGCGTCGATGCCATTGGCGCGAAGCCCGGCGATGATGGCGGCAAGGCGGTCGCTCTCCTTCACGCGCAGTTCGGAAAGCCCGCGCATGATGCTGCGTCCGCTCGCACAGGCCGCCGCAACGGCAAGGATGGGGTATTCATCAATCATACTCGGGGCGATGTGAGCGGGCACATCCACCTCGCGTAAGCTGCTGCTTTTCGCGGTGATATCACCTACTGGCTCGCCCCCCACCTCGCGTAGATTGCCGATGGTGAGGTTCGCTCCCATGCGCTTCAGCACATCGAACAAACCGGTGCGTAGGGGATTGAGGCAGACATTCGTCACCGTCACTTCCGAGTTCGGCACCAGCAGCGCCGCCACAATGGGGAATGCCGCCGAGGAGGGATCGGCAGGCACATACAACTCGCGGTTTTCGGGGGTTTGCGCGGGTTGGCCGTTGAGGGTGATGGTGGTTTTCCCTTCCGCCTGATTCACCTCCACCGGCACGCCGAAAAACCGCAGCATGCGCTCGGTATGGTCGCGGGTGGCTTCGCGCTCGATCACGCTGGTGGTGCCGGGGGTGTTGAGGCCCGCCAGCAGCACCGCCGATTTCACCTGCGCCGAGGCGACGGGCAGTTCATAAGTGATCGGCATCGGGTTTGTAGCCCCCTGCATGGCGAGCGGCAGGCGCACGCCTTCGCGGGCAATAAAGTTGGCACCAATGAGGGAAAGCGGGTCGGTCACCCGCTTCATCGGCCGCTTTTTCAGCGATTCGTCGCCGGTGAACACCACCCCATACGGGTAGGTCGAAAGTAGCCCCATCAGCAGCCGGGCGGCGGTGCCGGCATTTCCCATATCGAGAATATCTGCCGGGGCGTGGAGGCCGCCGATGCCGCGCCCCGAAACTTCCCAATGCCCCAGCGCATGGTGGGCAATCGGCACGCCGCAGGCTTTCAGCGCCTCGGCGGTGCGTAGCACGTCTTCCCCCTCAAGCAGGCCATGGATCACGGTGGTGCCGAGCGCCTGAGACGCCAGCATCAGCGCCCGGTGCGAGATGGACTTATCCCCCGGCACCCGCACGCGGCCAGCGAGGCTTGGGGTGGCATAAGCGGTGGCAGATTGTGGATGGTTTGGCTTCATGGCGATGAGGACTATTGCGTTTTGGTTAAAACTCACGTTATTCTCGTGGGAGGTATCTAGACCAACCCTTACCAAGGCGCAACCGGAGGCTTCATGACGTCAGGCAATTTAGGCACGAAGCGACAATGCCCGAAATGCGACGCCAAGTTTTATGACTTTGGCAGCGTCGACCCCATCACCTGCCCGAAATGCGGCAAGACATGGAAAGATGGCGCAAAAACCGCGCCCGCGAAAAAAGAAACAAAGCCCGCGCCGAAGCCGGTGCGTAAGCCCTCACGGCGCGACGACGCGCTCGACGACCTGGCCAACGACCTGCCCGAGATCGAGGAAGGCGACGAGGTAGAGGAGCTGGAGCCGATCGAGGATGAAGAAGTGGAGATGACGTCGCTCGAGGAAGTGGAGGAGCACGAGGAGGAGGACGAGCACGACCCCAACTCCGACGATGCCGAGGACGATATGTTCACCTCGCTGGCGGACGATGAAAAACTGCTCGACGATTACGAAGAAGATGAGGACGAGGACGAAGAAGAGGACGAAGAGGAATCATCCGACGACGAAGACGAAGAGGACGACGAGGATCGCCCCACACGTCGGCGGCGGTAAGGGGGAACGTCATGCGTACCATCACCCGAGAACCGGAAGCCCACCTGATCGAGCTATTGCAGGCGATGGAGAACTCGCCGCAGGGCTGGCAAGTGGTGTTGTTCCATTTTTCGCGGCTGCTCGAGCATTACCGCAGCGAATACCAGCTTAAAATTGCCATCAACCTGATGAACGACCTGCTGGGCGACCGCGACGGTGCGATTTATCTCTGCGAGGATGCGACGATCTATGTGGTCGTCAAAAACTTCCCTCGCCCGCTGATGGAAAAGATGATTTTCCAGCTGCGCTATTTGTTTATGGACGATCCGCTCTCCTACACGACGGAGGGGGACGAAAACCCGGCTTTCTCGAATCTTTTCGACATGGAATCGCACTGGCAGGAGGTGCTGACTACGGTCAAACGTCGGCTGGTGAACCGCGTGCGCCAATCGCAAGGGGGTAAGCCCGTGGCCGGTGCGCCCGCCGCCAGCGCGGCGGCTGCCCCAGCCGCTGCCACCAGCGCGCCTGAGCCTGCGGCATTCATCCCGGCCCAGAAAGCGCTGAGGCCGTTTACGCCCGAAAGCCTCGCCAGTATCGAGCGCGAGATGGTGAACGTGGATTTATCGGCCACCATTCGCCGTCAGCCCATTTGTGCCGCCCTGCCCGGCACGCCCGCGCGCACCGTGTTCGATGAAATGTATATCAATATCAACCATTTACGCCAAAGCATGGGGGTGGATGTCGATTTACTCTCCGACCGCTGGCTGTTCAAATACCTCACCGAAATCCTTGATGAGCGCATGCTCGAGACCATTCAGCGCAACCCGGTGCGCTATCTCGGTACGCCAATTAGCCTGAACCTCAACATCCCCACCCTGCTCTCGAGCCGCTTTGCCGAGTTCGACAGTGCGGTGCGCGCCCATGTCAAATCCTCGATTGTGGTGGAGCTGCAAATCTCCGACGTGTTTGCCGATATGTCGGCCTTCCTGCTGGCGAAGGATACGGCGCAAAAACTTGGCTATCGCGTGTGCCTCGATGGGGTCGGCGAGCTGAGCCTACCGCAGATTGATCGTCAGCGGCTCGGGTTCGACCTTGTGAAGCTGCTTTGGAACTCCGACAGCGAGCATGATATTTCCTCGCCCAAAAACGTGAAGCTGGCCGAAGCCGTGCGCGCCTGCGGTAATAACCGCGTCATCCTCACCCGCTGCGACAACAAACAGGCGGTGGAATATGGTCAGGCGCTCGGCATTACCCTCTTCCAGGGCCGCTACCTCGATGGGTTGGTGAACCCGAAATCGACGGTG
>CAZUOS010000034.1:3332-9058 GCA_964621415.1 uncultured Azospirillum sp. | reverse complement strand
CCACCGCCGTCTGCACAATGTAGCACTCTTCGCCCTCGGCCGCGAGTTTGGTGCAAATGTCGCGCGCGGCATCGCGGCCCGACAACGGGCCTGCCTGCGTGCGGAACACCACCAGATTATCCGGCGGCAGCTTCACCTCGCGTACCGAGACGCTGAGACCCTGCATGTCTTTGCTGTATTTGGCTTTCACTTCGTCGAGGCGTTTTTCTGCCTCGCCCCGCGTCTCGAACGAGCCGAACTGGATCATCGTCGCCAACGCGGCCGAGGCCGCATAGGGCGTCAGCACGCTGGTGCCAAAGAGCAACAAAGGAGCGATTCGCTTCACGGGAAAACCAGAGCTTGCGGCGTTTTATCAAAGCATTTTGATTGGTGATAGGTGAAGCGAGATAGCCGCGCAAGCGCTTTTGGCCAGTTGCTCACAAGCGCGCAGAATGCGTGCTATTTAGCGATGATTCGCGTCCGCTTATCCGAGAAAATCGCATAGACGGACTGCCCGTTTTGCAGCACCACGTCGTTACCTTGCACAATGGTCACCAACCCATTGGTGGTAGCCGAGGAGATGGCGCTGCGCATCGCGCCAGAACCTTCATAATAGTCGGACTTCAGCTTACTGGTATCAAGCTTCACGATATATTCGTAGCCGTCCTGCTTACCGAGTTCAGATTCGGCCAGCGCACCGAGCGCCGCCCCAACCACCACGCCACCGACCGTCGCCAGCGCCCGGCCCGTATCGCTGCCACGCACACCCGAACCGGCAACGCCACCCAGCGCCCCGCCCGAGATAATCCCCGTGGAATTACGCGACAGCTGATCCGAATCATTGATAATGATCGGACGGGCGGAAACAATCTTTCCTTCCAGCGTCAGGCTCAGGGTAGAATCACTGGTGTAGGTGTTGCTGGCCAGATTGCGCGCGCAGCCTGATACCAAGGCCAGCACCGCGACGGTGGTGAGGATCTTAAGCGAAATAGCACGCATAGGTGACCTTTTTGGTTGCCAGTGAGGATGCTATTCCCTAGCCTTTGTGCAAGTAAAAGTAAAGGGCGCCTCTCTTAACCAGATTTTTTATGCGGATAGGACAACGCAGATGCCCAAAAAATCGGTGAATAGAGGCGTCCTAAAGCCCTTCAGGAGAATCACGATGCGTCAATCCTTGGCACTTCTTGCGCTAGCCCTCCTCGGGCTTACCGGTTGCGACAACACCAGCGCGCGGTATTCGAGCGATTACGCTTCGGCGCTCAGCCGTAACGAAATCCTGATTCTGCCTGCCTATGCCGAGGCCTACACGCAGGAAGCCTCCGGCAATGCTCAGCGCATGTATGATTACGAAGGGCATGTCGAGCCGCTGCTCGCCCGCGAGCTTGAAACCCAACTGAAATTGCGCGGCTATCGCGCGCGGGTGATGGAGAAAAAAGACCTGATGACGGACAAAACCTATCAGGAATATGGCGCCTTCCGCGAGGCGTTTACCGAGGCCCATAAAGCAGCCTATAGCAACGGTATTTTCATCAGCCGCGACAAGGCGAAAGTCAGTGAAATTGGGCTTTCTGGCCGTGCCAAAGCCCTAGGACAAAAGCTGAATGCGCCGGTCTTCGCCTATATCGACTATAAGGAAACGGTTCGCTCCTCGGGCGCACAAGCGGCGGATTTCGCAGCTTCGTTAGCCTTAGCGCTATTAACCCGCAGCGCAAGCTCGGGCGATGCGCCGGATAAATCCTCGGTCACGGTAGCCATTATCGATAGCGAGCACGATAAAGTGCTGTGGGACAATCTGGGCGGAAGCCAGGGCGGCGGCATCGGCGCCAAGATTGTTTTCACGGATGAAGAACAATCCCAACAGCACATGCATAACGCTATCGGCTCGGCGCTACGCGAGCTGCCCGCGCGGGATCAGTTGAAATAGGGCGTGCTTTCCGCACTAGCCCCGCGCGCGCTCGCGCGCTACGGCCCGTTCGATGCTCTCGATCATCATCCCGGCGATGTCTTCGCCGGTCGTGGATTCGATACCCTCAAGCCCCGGCGAGCTATTGATCTCGAGCACTTTCGGGCCGGAAGCGGAGCGAATGATATCCACCCCTGCCACCTTGAGACCCACAATCTTCGCCGCCTGAATCGCGATGCGGCGCTCCTCGGCGGTGATTTTCACCTCCGTCGCCGAACCGCCTAAATGGATATTGGCGCGGAACTCGCCCGCCGGGGCGATGCGCTGCATGGAAGCCACCACTTTATCGTCGATCACGAAGCAGCGTATGTCTTTCCCGTCGGCTTCTTTCACGAACTCCTGCACCAGAATATTCGCCTTCAGCGACTTAAACGCATTGATGAGCGATTCAGCGGCATTCGCCGTCTCGGCCAGCACCACGCCCACCCCTTGCGTCCCCTCGAGCAATTTCACCACCACCGGCGCGCCGCCCACCATCTTGATCAGCTCGGCGGTTTCCTGCGGCGAGTGCGCGAAGCTCGTGATCGGCATCGGCACGCCCTTCTGTGCCAGCATTTGCAGGGTGCGCAGTTTATCGCGGCTACGGCTGATACCCACCGCACTGTTCAAGCAAAACGCGCCCGAAATCTCGAACTGGCGCAGCAGCGCGCAACCATAAAACGTAATGGCGGGACGAATGCGCGGAATCACCGCATCGAACTGGCTGAGAATCTCGCCCCCACGATAGTGAATCTCCGGCTCGTCCGCGCTCACATTCATGTAGCAATGCTGAATATTGATGAAGCGCATGGTGTGGCCGCGCTCGCGCCCCGCTTCCATGATACGCTTGTTCGAGTATAGCTCGCGGTTGCTGGCCAGCACCGCAATCTTCAACCCGCCATCCTGCATGGCAATATCTTCGCGGTAGAGCTGGCGCGCCTCGATTTCCGAATGCATGCCCTGGGTGAAGGATTTTTCGGGGTCGATCAACATCCGCCCCTGCATGGCCTCGCGCCCCAGCAGCATGCGATAGCCAAGCGCATCGCGGTTCGTCAGGGTGAGCTGAATGTTCTGCACCACCTGCCCTAACTGAATCGGCGTCTCGATCACCGCGCGCCGCTCCGTATGGCCGGAGGATGATTTCACATCTCGCTCATCCACCAGCTTGGCGCGGCAATGCACCGTAATTTTGCGGTCTTTCTGAATGGGGTTCACGTCGAACCGCACCCATTTTTCGCCCCGGCTGGTGTAAATCTCGATATTTTCGGCATGCAGCGCGCTGGTGCGTGCGCCCGAATCAATCCGCGCTTTTAAGGCCGGTAAATGCAAATCCGGCAACGCGCACCATTCCTCTTTGCCGATAACCATTTTCTGGGTGATAAACATGCGCGCCTCGTCGAAAGATCCCGCGCACTATGCCGAATTAGCAAGGACGCTCAAGCATTATTATCGCTTCCCACTTTTTCCAGCTTGTCGTTCGCCTGCAGCAGATAGACCCCAACCGTAATCAGCGCCAGCCCGCCCAGATGCGCCGCCGTCACTTCCTCGTTAAAAAGCGTGATCCCATACACAAACACCAGCAGGTTCACGACCGAGAGATGCACCGGCACAATCACCGAAGCCCGCCCATGCTGGAACCCCAACTGCACAAAATAAAGCGCCGAGAGCGACACAATCACCACCAGCGGAAAAATCGGGTTCCACACAAACCCAATCAGCGTATCGTCTCGCCCCGCGAGTGCCAGATAGGTCGTCATCAGCTTGGTAAGGCACGCTCCGGCGCTGGCCACCAGTCCGGCGGTCACGCCCAGCATGATTTCCATCTTGTAGCGCCGCCGCATCGCCAGCCAAAAGCTGAAGGAAGCGGCCACCAGCACCGCCGTCACCGCCAGTGCCACGTTTGGCCAAACAATCTCTGCCGGCGGCACAGGAATCACGTTCAGCGAGAACACGATTTCCCCCACAATCACCAGCGCAATGCCCAGCATTTCGCTGCGCTTCAGTCGCTCCCCCACCAGCCATAGCGAGAGAATCACCAGAAAGAAATCGCCGGTCGAGAGGAGCGGCTCCACCACGCTGATCGTGCCCATCGCCACCGCCTTAATGCAAAACGCCCAGCCGAGGTTACAGGCCAACCATCCCAGCACCCATAAACGGTTGGTGAACAAGGCCTTCAGCAACGGCAATGGCTTGGTCGATTCAAACGGCGGCAATTGGCTGGAGGCCAGCTTCCACAGCACCAGTCCCCCCTGAATCAAGAGGGCCGCCATCAGCGTCACCATCACCACCAGCATACCCATTCCCCTTCAGAGAGTGTTATCACACCTAGGCACGACCCGCGTCTGCCCTCGGCAACATAATTTCCACCATCAGGCCTTTGCCGCTAGGCGGGCTTAACAGTTGAATCCGCCCGGAAAGCCGCGCTGTTACCTCTGCCACAATGGCCAGCCCCAGCCCGGTGCCCTGCGCTTGCGGCGTCCCCACCCGGTAGAATCGCTCGAACACATGGGCGCGTTCTTCCTCGGGGATGCCGGGGCCAGAATCGGTAACCCGACAACGCACTTCCTGAGGCCCCGCAGCTTCGATCGCCACCTCTACACTACCGCCGCTCGGCGTATATTTCACCGCATTCTCCATAATGTTGCCCAGCAGCAGGCGCAACAGCGTTTCATCCGCCATCACCATCAGGCCCGAAGGCACATCCAGCGACAAGGCAATGTGTTTCTCCGCCGCCAAGGGCGCCAACTCCTGAATCAGCGCCAGCGTATGCTGCCGCACCTCGATCGGAATCCGCACCATGGGCTGATGGCTCACCCGGGTCGAGGTGAGCAGCTGGCTTACCATCCGCGCAGCACGCTCCACCGCCGCCCGCAGGCTCGAGAGCAGTGCCTTGCGCTCGCGCGCGTTGCGTGCCTGCTCTAGCAATTGCAGCTGCAGCTTCAGCGTGGCGAGCGGCGTGCGCAGGTGATGCGCCGCATGTTCCGCCAGCCGCCGCTCGGCCGTGAACGAACGCTCCAGCTTCTGGAATAACTGGTTGATCGAATGCCCAAGCGGCGCCAGATCGCGCGGCACATGCATCAGCATCAGCGGCGAAAGATCATCCGGCGAGCGGCTGCGGATTTGCGCGATCAGCGCCCGGATCGTCCCCAGGCCCGAGCCAATCCCCACCCAAATCAGCAAGCCCACCAGCGGAATGAGCAGCAACAACGGCGCGGCCAGGGTCAGCAGAATATTACGCACCAGCGCCGCGCGCAGGCTCACCTTTTCCCCGGCCTCCACCGTGATATTGGTTTCCGGCACCTCGAAACTATAGATGCGCCAATACGCACCGTCATCATCCTCGACATCCGAAAACCCATGCGCCGCTTGCGGAATCCCGACCGTCGGTGCCTTATCGGAAACCATCGCCAGCTGATTGCCCTTCCACACCCGAAACATCCGGCTATCGGCATAATCGCTGGCGAATTCGTTGAGCTGTTTCTGATTGCTCTGGCCCAGATCCACCTTACGAATCCGCCGCAGTTTTCCGCTGATTTGCAGCGTATCGTCCTCGACCACCAGCCAGAACATATTCGCGTTACTGATCAGCTGCGCGTCGTACACGCGCCAAATCTCGTGCGTCGAGGCACGAAACGCCAGCAACCCAATCACGCAGATGGTGATGAGAATCGTCGGCGCAATCCGCAAATATAACGAACGCGTAAGGGTGCTCTGGCTCATGCGGCGATACTGGCAGAGGATCACGACGATGGCAACCTAACTCCATGGCCGCCTTAGGAAACAGCGTGAAAGAAAAGACGTCATC
>CAZUOS010000034.1:0-3232 GCA_964621415.1 uncultured Azospirillum sp. | reverse complement strand
AGCAGCAGCAGCATCTTTCGAAGCTTCTTTAGCAGCTACTTTAGCATCTTTAGCAGCAGCTTCTGCTTTAGCAGCTTCTGCTTTAACAGCGTCAGAGGCGAAAGCCGGAGCAGCGAAGAGTGCAACGGTGCTTACTGCAACGAGAAGGGATTTAATTGCCATGGTGTAGTCTCCTTAGGTTAAAGTTAATTGGCACGGCAACCTATAGCGCGACTAGCTGAAGTGAAACTGAAGATTTTAAAAATCTTCGTTTATCCACAAAAAATATTTGGGATTGGGCAGAATAGTATGCCGCCTCTCACAACGCGTCGCACGCTTGTATTTCCGTGCGGCCGTGGTTATAAGCCACTCTCTTGGAATAGCAAACGGAATCTGTCATGACCCTCTCCCCTGCCCTCTCCGCCAAAGCCTGGCCGTTTGAAGAAGCCCGTGCGCTGCTCACGCGGCTCGAGAAATTGGGTAAAAAAACCGCCTTGTTCGAAACCGGCTATGGCCCCTCTGGCCTGCCGCATATCGGCACGTTTGGCGAGGTGGCGCGCACCAGCATGGTGCGCCACGCGTTCGAGGTGCTGACCGAGGGGAAATACGAAACGCACCTCATTTGCTTTTCCGACGATATGGACGGCCTGCGCAAAGTGCCGGATAATTTGCCAAACCCGGAGATGATCGCGGCCAATATCGGCAAGCCGCTCACCTCCATCCCCGATCCGTTCGGCACGCATGAAAGCTTTGGCCACCACATGAACGCGCGCCTGCGCGCCTTCCTCGATACATTCGGCTTTTCCTACGAGTTCAAATCCTCCACCGAAACCTACAAACGTGGCGAGTTCGACCAGGCACTGCTCACCATCCTGCGTAATTACGACAAGGTGATGAAGGTGATGCTGCCGACGCTGGGCGAAGAACGTGCCGAGACCTATTCGCCGTTCCTGCCTGTCTCGCCCATCAGCGGCAAGGTGCTGCTGGCGAAAGTCGTGCGGACGGATGTCGAGGCTGGCACGATCACTTATATTGAGGAAGATGGCAGCGAAATGACCGTGCCGGTGACAGGCGGCCACTGCAAGCTGCAATGGAAACCGGATATGGGCATGCGCTGGGCGGCGCTCGGCGTGGATTACGAGATGTATGGCAAGGACCACCTGGCGAGCGCCAAGCTCTATGATTCCATCTGCCGCATTGCCGGTGGCACCCCGCCGCAGCAGATGATGTTCGAGCTGTTCCTCGACGAAAAAGGCGAGAAAATCAGCAAGTCGAAAGGCAACGGCATCACCATCGACCAGTGGCTCACCTACGCGCCAGAGGAATCGCTCGCGCTTTACATGTTCACCAAACCGCGCACGGCGAAGAAGCTTTATTTCGACGTAATTCCCCAGCAGGTGGATGATTATTTGACGTATCTCGAGAAGAGTTCGGAGTTCGGAGTTCGGAGTTTAGGGAAGGATTCTTCCGCAGCACCGCCCCCCCCTGAACTCCGAACTCCGAACTCCGAACTCTTAGAAAACCCCGTCTGGCACATCCATGCTGGCCGCGTGCCCGCGCCGGAAAGCAACATCAAGTTCAGCATGCTGCTGAACCTGGTAAGCGCGTGCAACGCCGAGGACACCTCGGTGCTGTGGGGCTTCCTCAAGCGCGAACTGCCGAACGCCACGCCGGAAAACTCGCCGATGCTGGCGAAGCTCTGCGGTTATGCCGTGCGCTATTACCACGATTTCGTGAAGCCCACCAAACGCTACCGCGCCCCGACGGATCTCGAACGCCAGGCACTCGGCGAGCTGCGGGAATATCTCGCCACGTTGGCGGAGGGCACAAGTGCCGACGACATCATGACCCGCATCTACGACCTCGGCCTGAAATATTACAGCAAGGAAACCATGCGCGAATGGTTCAAAGCCATGTACGAAACCCTGCTCGGCAGCCCACAAGGCCCACGCATGGGGTCGTTCATCCACCTCTTCGGCGCACAAAGCACCATGGGGTTGATTGATGCGGCGCTCGGAATGGAAACGGTGGGTTAGCGTGGAGGAGTGCTTACTTCTGTTGACTGATTCTTGAGATGGCCAACCACAGCAACAAGGTTCGCTCTCTGCAATCCAATCAACCCGCGCGCACACGGAATAAGCTCGGGATTTCTTATACCCTTGATTTCTAGCACTTCCTTAAGCATTTTAGCTAGATCATCGGGTGAAACATGGCTGCCATTCGGTCCTAGAGTCGCAAAAACCTCGACGAACCCCTCCCCGCAAGTTTGAGATGGCCGAGAAATGAACTGATATTTGCCAGCACTGTACGATAAACATTCGCTTCTTGGAGACCTCGTCCGCTCAACTTCATGCCTCCACATCATATCCTTAACCATAAATACTACTCCTGTGATTAACAAATCCTTGATTACGATAAAAAACGCCCTACTTCGCCAATTCCTTATTCAAGCTTGCCATGTCGGCCTGCACCTGGGCGGCGTAGCTGGGGTCGCGCGGGGTGATGGTGCTGGCGGCAGGTTTTGGAGCGACTTCCGGCGCACGTTTCACGGCGGATTCCGCCTTCGAGGGTACACGCTCGGCCCAACGTGGTTGCGGGGTTTGCGTGGTCACGCCCACATAAGGTGAAGTAGGTGGTGATGGCGGCATCACCGGCACCTGCTGAGTAAGGTGCACATGCGACAGCTCGCGCTTCACGAAAGGAAACATCGCCACCCCGGCCAGCACGGCCCCCACTTTGGCGAGCGCGGCACCGGCCTCAGGCAGCCAGGCGGGGACGGTGGTGCTCAGCGGCACGGCTTGCACCGCGCTCACGGCGGCACCGCCCACCACACCGGCCACGGCCTCATAGGCACCACTCACCACTTCCCACAACGATTCTGCACCTAATTTCGCGGCACTTAACAATGCATTGGCGGTTTGCGCAGGCGTAACGCTCGCCGCCCCTGAAGTCAGCGTAGCACCGCCCTCCAGAAAGCCGCTAACGGCAGGCATCACCACGCTTGAAATCGCCCACCAGGCCACCGCCGCCACCACCACGGCCGCCGTCACCAACAGCACGCCCTTCACCACCCCGCCCCAGTTAATGGCGGTGCGGGTCGAACGTGTGGGGCTTACTGCGCTTGCGGCTTCCGCCATACAGTTTTCCTTCGTTTTTTACGCCACAGGGCGCAAATCGACTATCTCAGTGTTCTTTTTAGCATGGTTGAGGCGAAAGT
This sequence comes from uncultured Azospirillum sp., assembly GCA_964621415.1. Taxonomy (GTDB): domain Bacteria; phylum Pseudomonadota; class Alphaproteobacteria; order Rickettsiales; family UBA3002; genus QFOX01. The sequence continues at coordinate 36 of CAZUOS010000034.1, read as the reverse complement.
TTTGTGACAGTTTTGTGAAGTTTTGTTATAGAGGCC
>CAZUOS010000033.1:0-9074 GCA_964621415.1 uncultured Azospirillum sp. | reverse complement strand
GCGAGGCAGCACGCAAAGCGCGCGAACTCACCCGGCGCAAAAGCGCGCTCGATGTCGCGAGCCTGCCCGGCAAGCTGGCGGATTGTCAGGAGCGCGACCCGGCACTTTCCGAGCTGTTCATCGTCGAGGGAGACTCCGCAGGTGGTTCGGCCAAGCAAGGCCGTGACCGGCGCACACAGGCCATCCTGCCGCTCAAAGGGAAAATCCTCAATGTCGAGCGTGCACGGTTCGATAAAATGCTCTCAAGCCAAGAGGTTGGCACGCTGATTACCGCCATTGGCACGGGCATCGGCCGCGAGGAGTTCAATGCCGATAAAGCGCGTTACCACAAAATCATCATCATGACCGATGCCGACGTGGATGGCTCGCACATCCGCACGCTGCTGCTCACCTTCTTCTACCGCCAAATGCCGGAGCTGATCGCGCGTGGGTTCCTCTATATCGCCCAGCCGCCGCTCTATAAGGTGAAGCGCGGGCAGAACGAAACCTACCTCAAAAACGCCGAAGCGCTGGAGCAATACTTACGCAATGTGGCGCTGGATGAAGCGACGCTGACCCTGGCGAGCGGCAGCCTGAGTGGGGATGCCCTACGCAAAAAGGCGGAGGATACGGCGAACATCGTCGCGCTGATGCAGTCCCTCACCCGCCGTGTGCCGATGGCAATGGTCGAGGCGGCGGCGCTGTCGAATCTCTTCGCCGGGGGGGCTCTTGCCGATTTCGTGCGCGCGCTGAACGGGCTGAACCCGGCAGGCATCGCCTGGAAGGCCGAAAAAACCGAAGCCGGCATCGCCGTCAGCCGCACGGTGAAAAGCGTCGTCGAGCATGTATTGCTCGACAGCAAATGGCTGGCCTCGCGCGAGGGCAAGGAGCTGGCGCAGATCCACGCCCAGCTCGCGGCCGATTATGCCACGCCCGCCAGCTTCACCCGCAAGGGGCAGGAATACACGGTGCGCACGCCGGGCGAGCTGGCGCAGACGATTTCGGATATTGGCCGCAAAGGCCTCACCAGCCAGCGCTTTAAAGGTCTCGGGGAGATGAACCCCGAGCAGCTATGGGAAACCACGCTCGACCCGAAATCGCGCACGCTGCTGCAAGTCACCGTCGCCGACGCGGCGGATGCCGACGAAGCCTTCAGCACCCTGATGGGCGACATCGTCGAACCCCGCCGCGACTTCATCCAGAGCAACGCCCTCAACGTCGTGAATCTGGATGTTTAGACGCCAAGCGATCTGTTGCCGGTAGGAGGCTCTCGGAAGGCAAACTTATGCGCAAATAGGCCCGATGGTTTTCCCTCTGCCCTGCTTGCTCCTTGTGGCTCAACCCCAAGTTCGTGCGCGGCCTTGTCTAATTCTGCCCGCATCTGATCGATGGCCTCGTGGCGTGCTTTCAGCACGCCCTTCGCCTGCTGTGCATCCAGCGCTTTTCCATTCGGCTTGGTAATAATAAAATCGCATTCTCCGCTATATTTCAGATACTCTTGCTTATGCTGGTCCATCAGTTGAGAAAGTTTTCCCGCAAGCGCGGTAGCATCATCTTTGATGGTCAGTTTTGACCTATCAGAATCTACTTCAAACGATATGCCAGCGTCACTAAACATTCTTTTCATATCTGCAAAATGCTGCTGTTTTTGTTCCGCGTTCATTTCATTGCGTTTGCTCCAAATCTCCTCCCAATCAAAACCATCCCGGAATGATGGTATCACTTCCTCGCTCTGCTTCCCTTTAGCATCGTCACTTGTGATAGTGGCTTGACTGCACGTCGTATTTTCATATTTTTCTATAGCTTCTAGGTTTTTTCTCAGCTTATCCGGATTTATCATTCTGCAGATATCGAAGTACATTTCCTCCTCTTCGGCTGCAGTATGCTTCAAAAACACTTCGGCAGAAAGCGCTCCACCATTCTCGCTGACTTTGCAGCCAATACCGCACGCATGCAGCAATGCATCGAGCGCGTAGTAATTCGCGATGGCTTGCTGGCTCACTTGATGGTCTTCATCCCCTTCCAGCGCAACAAGCTGATCTGCATCGTTAACGTGATCGCGCGAGACGCCTTTCAACTTCTCAATAAAATCATGCCCCAACATTCATTCTTCTCCTGCAATAATAATGGTTTTTGATGTGATAAATGGTCAATCGCTCAGGCTGAGGCACTTTCAGTGCGCCCCACCAGGGCTTGGCCCAGCAGCGGGTAGCAACCCCGCCAGCACTTTGCCCAGTTTTGTGATATTCTCCGTCAGCAGCATGGTGAGCGGGCGCGGAGAATCCTTCGTGGATTCCGGATCGCGAATGACCAGCTCGCCCTGCATCGCGGGCTCCATCCCCGGCAGGGCGGGGAGCGCGCCCACCACGCGAGCGCCTGCCTCCACCTTGCGGGTGACGATCACCCCATCCTGAATCGAGGCCCCTTTCCCAATCACCAACGGCTCCGCGCCGATTTGCCGCACCTCAACCCCGGGGCTGATTTTCACGCCGTCCTCCAGCGTCACCGGCCCGAGGATATTCACGCTGTTGGAGATGACCACATCGTTGCCAATCTTCGGGTGGCGACGGGCGATTCCCCCCTCCCTCGCCACTTCCTTCCCCGGCGACGCGCCAAGCGTGACATTGTGATAAAGGAACACATTATCGCCAATCTCCGCCGTCTCGCCAATCACCACGCCTGCACCATGGTCGATGAAGAACTTCTCACCAATCGTCGCGCCGGGGTGAATCTCGATTCCACCCGTGAGCCGCCGCACGCCTTGTGAAATCCGCCGCGCGAGCAAAAGGTCTTCGGCTGCGCGCTTGCGGTCATCTCCTTTCTTCTTATTCTGCGCGGATTCATAGAGATGGTTGGCAACACGGTGAAACGCAATGGCGTGCAGGCCCTGATAGGACTTCACCTCGTTACTGATCTCATTCAGCGTATTCGGGTCAATTTTTTGCTGTGCCACTAGCTCTGCACTGGTAAGCTTGCCATTGAGAAACGTCTGTAAGTCTTGGTTACTATCCTCCAACCCGAAACGCTTATAGAGCGCCGGGTCGCGGCGGATGGCGACATCCATCCAGCCCGGCTCGATGGTCTTGAGGAAATGATCAACGACCTTAACCACCAGATCGTTATCCGGCACCCAAGAATAGATGGGAGCTAGATCCGTTCCTGCGAACTGATCCCGAATATCATTCTCGAGACGAAGAAGCTCATCATCCTGAACGCTCATGTTAACTCCTAAAACACCGCACCAGTATAGTGGGCCTATCAGTAACCGCATGTGAAGATTTGATGACATTTTGCTTCCTATCCGCTGAAATAGCCCGATGATCGACGCACACTGCACCGCCCTGATGGAGGAGTTCGGCCTCAGCCCCGTGATGGCGGCGGAGATCGAGTGCTATGTGATGCTGGTGGATGCCGCGCCCGCCACGCTCGAGGCCTTCTGGCAGCCGGTGGATGCGGCCTTCCGCGCCGAGGGGCTGCCGATCCTACGCATCGAGCAGGAGCGCGGGGCGCACCAGTTCGAGATCGTGACGCAGGTGACAACGCCGCTGCGCCTTGCCCATACGCTGAGCCGCATCCGCGCCCTGATCGAGGCGGCGGGGGCGGCGCAAGCCATCGCCACCCATTTCGCCGCCAAGCCCTTTGCCGGGCAGCCCTCGAGCGGGATGCACCTGCATCTGCACCTGGCCGACGCGGAAGGGCTGAACAGCTATCACAAAACCGAAGACTGGACGAGCGATAGCCTGCGTTATAGCCTCGGCGGGCTGCTCGCCCTGCTGCCCGAGCAAATGCCCATCTTCTTCCCCACGCACGCCGACCACCAACGGCTGGAGGACGCCGACCATGTGCCTAAAATCCGTGGTTGGGGGGTGAATAACCGCTATTGCGCCTTGCGCATTCCGGCCGATCCCGACCTCTACCATAAACGCATCGAGCACCGCATGCCCTGCGCCAATGCTCGCCCCGAAGCCGCCATCGCCGCCATGCTCGAAGGCGTGCTCCACGGCCTGCGCGGGCGCATCGAACCGCCAGAGCAAGTGTATGGAAAGACCTAACGCCCCTTCTCTTCGCCCTTGCCCTGCCCTTTGGCCTGCTGCACGTTCGCGGCGATGCCGCCAAGGTCGCGCTTATCGGCCAGCTGGGTTTGCACCCCGAAATTAGCCAGTTCCTGCCCCACATTGCGCACCACACGCTCGAGCCCCGGCACGGCGAGAAACGCGAGGCGGATCTTGCGCAGCGTCTCTTCGGACATAATCCATTGCAGCCAATGCAGAAACAGATTGCGCTGGCGCGTTACCTCCAGCCGCTTCTGGGCGGCGAGATGCTGGTCTAGCTCGGCCTCTTTTTCGGCCGCGCGCGCGCGCAGCTCCTCGCGGATATGCTCGACAATGCTGATACGCACCGCCTCGGACTCGCCCTCCAGCAGCTCGGCCAGACGCACGTCGCAATCCTGCTCGCTTTGCTCCATCGCCTGAATCAGCGCCTCGATTTCCGCCTGCTTATCGCGCAGGATCGCCTCGAGATCCGCATCTTCCGGACGACGGGTGGGGAGCTTATGCATCCCGGCCGCTTATGCCGCGACCTGGAACGTCTCGCCCGCGAGATTCGCGTTGACGAACTCCCAGTTCACCAGCGAATCGAGCACCGTCTGCACGAAATCCGGGCGACGGTTCTGGAAGTCGAGGTAATAGGCATGCTCCCACACATCCACCGTGAGGAGTGCCGTCTCGCCATGCGCCATCGGCAGGTCGGCATTGGCGGTTTTGGTGATTTTCAAGGTGCCCGAGGCATCCTTCACCAGCCACGCCCAACCGGAACCGAATTGCGTCAGCGCGGCGTTTTTGAAATCTGCGGCGAATTTCTCGTAGCCGCCGAGGTCGCGCTCGATGCGGGCAGCCACTTCGCCGGTCGGCTTTCCGCCGCCATTCGGCTTCAGGCAGTGCCAGAAGAAGCTGTGGTTCCAGTGCTGCGCCGCGTTATTAAACAGCGCCGCCTTCTCGGCCTTGCCTGCCGTTGCGCGGATAATTTCCTCGAGCGAGGCCTTCTCGAACTCGGTGCCCGCGATCAGCTCGTTCAGCTTCACCACATAGGCGTTATGGTGCTTGCCGTGGTGAAAATCGAACGTATTCGCGGAAATATGCGGCGCGAGAGCATCTTTTGCATAAGGCAGAGCAGGAAGGGTGAAGGTCATGGCGAATCTCTCAGGTGAGGGGTGATAATCAGTCGCACACTGCTCTAGCCGCTTGCCCTGCAACATTCAAGGTGAGACTTGGCACACGTAAAAGTTGCAGCACACAGCCTCATGAAAAAGCGTAAAAGAACGGGCGTCATCCCGGCCTTGTGCCGGGATGACGCCATGCCTTCAATTTTAACGAGCGTCCAATTTTATAAGCCCACCCTCCAGGGTTGCGCAAAACCCCTTGCCGGCGCGAATGATTTGCAGTAAGAGCGCCCCTCCCTATGGACAAAAAACGCAAACAGTTGAGCAAGCAAATCAAACCATCCGCCCCCGCAAGCGCCGTCAGTCAGCGCGTGGCGATGGGCGTGCTCGGCATATTTGCAACGCTGGTACTGGCTGTAGCGTATGGCAGCCTGAGCATCCCGGCACATACGTCGGATGCCCCCGTGGCCGTGGCCGAGGCCGCAGCGGCGACCGCAACCCCCACACCCCCCGCCAACCCTGCCGAGCTTTCGCCCGAGGATCGCGGCCTTTATACCATGATCTTCTCGGCCGAAGCAGCGGGCCGCACCGCCGATGCCGACGCCATGATGGTGCGCCTCAGCAACCCGCGTTTGATCGGCTATGTCTTGGCCGAGCGCTATCAACGCCCCGGCGCCACCCCCACCAATGAACAGCTCAGCCAATGGCTCGCGCAATATCGCGACCATCCGCAGGCGAAGGACATCGCTGCGCTCGCCCGCGCGCGTGGCATCCACGCCCCTCTCGCCACCACCGCCCCGCTGAAAGGCGATGGCTATAGCGACCATGAGGGCCGCGCCGCCATGCCGGATCGCTGGTATACCGCCCTTTCCTTCTGGCGCGAGGGCGATGTCGCCGCCGCCGCCCCCATCTTTCAGGAAGTGAGCACGGACGGCACGCTTAGCGACTGGCAGCGCGCCGCCGCCATGTTCTGGAGTTACCGCGCCGCGGAACGCCTGGGCGATAGCCACGCCGCTGCCCGTGCACTAAGCGAAACGGCGCGCTATCCCACCACCTTCTATGGCCAGTTGGCGCTCGAGAAACAGGGCCATGCCGACCTGCACCCCACTGCGCCCACCGTCAGCGCCACCTTGCGTGCCGATGCACGGACGCTGCGCGCAGGCCTGCTCGCCCAGCTTTCGCGCACCGAGGATGCTGAGGCGGAGCTGCGCGCTCTCTATACTGCGCTGCCGAAGGCCGAGCGTAAAGCCGTTGTCACGCTGGCTGCGGAGCTAAACCTGCCGAACCTGCAGCTGCGCCTCGCGCGCGATGAGAAATTATCCAGCGCCGAAGCGCTTTACGCCGCTTACCCTGCCCCGAGCTACATGCAGGGCATGAAAGCCATCATCGACCCCGCGCTGTTGCTCGCCGTCGCCCGCAACGAATCCGGCTTCCGCGAGGTGGCGCAAAGCCCCGCCGGAGCACTCGGCATGATGCAGATGATGCCCGCGACGGCCCGCGCGGTCGAGCGCCGGGTGGGCGAGAAACTCCTGCGCGAAGCGAGCGCTGCGGATAGCGCCGCCCCGCTCGCCGATCGCCTCAGCAACCCGGCCCTCAGCGCCCGCTATGGCGCAGAATACCTGCGGATGATCGCAAGCGAGCCTTCGGTAAAGCGCAACCTGGTGCATCTGCTGGTGGGGTATAATGCCGGGGTCGGCACCGTCATCAGCTGGAAAGCCGCCGGGCATGGGATGGACGATCCGTTGCTCTATATCGAGTCCATTCCCTATCCCGAAACGCATAACTACGTGATGCAGGTGATGGCGCAATACTGGGTCTATCAGCAACTTCTCGGCGCCCCCACCCCCTCGCGCGCGGCGCTGGTGCGCGGCCAGTGGCCGATGGTGTAAGGCTTGCGATTCCTGCGCGTTTGCAGTAGCATGAGTACAACTAGGAGCATTCCATGGGCCTCACCTACGTCACCGCCAAAATGCATGGATTCGCGAGCAGCAACGCGGTCGTGGAGGATCAGTTCCTTGTCGATACCGGCGCGATTGACTGCATGGCCCCTGCAAGCCGTCTGCACGCGGCGGGTATCGAAATCGAAGGCCGCGACTCCTATGAACTGGCGGATGGGTCCCTCGTTGAATACCCCTATGGGCACGCACGCATCGAGTTTATGGGCATGAAAACAGTGGGCCGCGTTATTTTCGGCGACGAAGATGCCGAGCCAATCCTCGGCGTCGTGGCGCTGGAGACGGTGGGGTTCGGGGTTGATCCTGTCAGCAAAACGCTCTTCAAAATGAGCGCTAAACCGCTGAAGTGATATACACCGTCATTGCGAGCGAAGCGGTGATACCTATGCCCACACTCGACCTTGAACATACCCTCGCCCCTGCCCTGGTGATTGGGGTGGATGAAGCCGGGCGCGGGCCGTGGGCCGGGCCGGTGGTTGCGGCCGCAGTGTATTTCGCGCCGGGGGCGGCAATCCCCGAGGGACTCAATGACAGCAAGAAGCTTAGTAAATCCGCGCGCGAGAGACTCTTTCAATCCCTGCTCGACGCGGGGGTTGCCCACGGCATTGGCCTCGCCAGCGCCGAGGAAATCGATCAGCGCAATATCTGGCAGGCGACACAGCTCGCCATGCGCCGCGCCGTCGAGGCCCTGCCGATCACCCCTGACCTCGCCCTGATCGACGGCAAGCTGCACCCCAAGCCATTTCCCTGCGCCACCCGGCCCGTCATCGGCGGCGATGGGATTTCGCTCTCCATCGCGGCGGCCTCGATCCTCGCCAAAGTCACCCGCGACCGGCGGATGGATGCCTACGCAAGCGACTACCCCGAATACGGCTTCGAGCGCCACGCCGGCTATGGCACCGCCTTCCACCAGCGCGCCCTCGCCACCCACGGCCCCTGCCCCATCCACCGCCGCAGCTTCGCGCCGATTCGGGCATTGCTTCCTGCCGAGGAAATGGCGTAAGAAGCAATGACATGCCCCAAACAAGGGGCGCCGCTTAATGAGCTACGCATCATGCCCCCCCCCAAAAAAACCTTCCGCAAGCGCCGCCTCTTCCCGCGTAGCCTCGATGAGGTGGTGAAGGACGCGACCAAGCCGCTAATGACCAAGCAAGGTAAGCTGATGGGCGCGCTGCTCGCCGATTGGCCACGGATTGTGGGGCCGGAGCGCGCCGCCATTGCGCGGCCCGAGCGCCTGCAATTCCCAAACAAAGAGGCAAACGGCGCGGTGCTCCACCTGGCCGTGCGCCCCGCCGCCGCGCCAGAGCTGGCCTATGCCACCGAGCAACTGCTCGAACAATGCGCCCGCTATTTCGGTTATCGTGCCATCGCCCGCATCGTGCTGCATGCGAGCTATCAGGGCTTCACGGAAAGCGAGGATGCGCGCCCCAAAGCGCGTGCCCCATCCCCCAAAACACCAGCTCCTGCGCCGCTTCCCGAATCTATCCCCAAGGAGATGCGAGAGATTCTCGGGCGTATTGCCACCCATGTTGCATCGGCTAGTGACAAGCCAGAATCGAAGCGATAAAGACGCCCCATCCAAGGAGAAAAAACCATGAAACAACGTAAACTGGGCGGCAAAATTGCTGCATTTCTGTTCATTGCGCTGGTGCTCGGCGCCGCAAGCTATGGCTATCTGAGCCAGACCGCACATCTCAGCAAAAAGCCGGATAGCGACGAAAAACCCGTCGATGCCGCCCTGCTCGCGGTGAAGCCGAACGATATCATCCTGGGCGATAACAACGCCATCGCCACGCTGGTCGAGTATTCGTCGCTCAGCTGCCCGCATTGCGCGCATTTTCACACCGAGCTGCTGCCGAGCCTGCAGAAAGAGTTCATTACACCCGGCAAGCTGAAGCTGGTGCTGCGCCATTTTCCGCCGAATGAACCGGCACTGAAGGCCGCTGAGATTGTCGAATGCGCAGGTAAACAGGGCCTGAAGC
>CAZUOS010000032.1:4908-9162 GCA_964621415.1 uncultured Azospirillum sp. | reverse complement strand
GGGTGCCTCTTTAAGCGTTTCACAAGGTGGGATGCGATTTCGGGTAGCGGCACCTGCCTGATGGCGGCGCCGGTTTCGATGGCGGTGCGCGGCATGTCGGCGACGTTGGCGGTCGTGACATCCTCGGCCAGGGTGTAGGCTCCGGCCAGCCGCATGGCGCGCAGGCCCTCGACGCCGTCATGCCCCATGCCGGTGAGCAGCACGCCGATGGCATCGCGCCCGGCTGCCACCGCGACCGATTGCAGCAGCACATCGATGGAGGGGCGCACACCCTCGGTCGTAGGCGCGGGGGTGAGGTGGCAGACCAGATGTTTCCCCTCGGGGACGATGGAGAGATGGTGATCGCCAGGGGCGAGATAGGCATAGCCGTTTTGTAGCCGCGCGCCCTCGACCGCTTCGAGCACCGTGACCTCGGAGATGGCATTCAGCCGTGCCGCAAACCAGCGGGTGAAGGCTGCCGGCATGTGCTGCGCCACCACCACCGGCGGGCAGAGCGCGGGGAGTTCCGCGAAGATTTCCATCAGCGCCGCGATGCCGCCGGTCGAGGCACCAAAGGCGATGACGGGCTTGCCCTCGCGCCGGGCTTTGAAATGGATGGGGCGCGGGCCGAAGCTCTCGAGCGATAGTTGCGGCTTCACCCGCGCGAGGGTCGAGGCGCGTAAGGTGGAGAGCAGCATGTCGCGCATCAGGGTGCGGGTTTCGCTTTCCTGCTCGGTCTCTGGGCGGGCGACCACCTCGAACGCGCCCAGCTCCAGCGCCCGCAGGCTGATATCGGCAAAGCGCGGCACCAGACTTACCGCCAACACCACCGGCTTGGGACGCAGCGAAAGGATGCTATGCAGCAGCGCCATGCGTGCATCACCCGGCATGTCGAGGCCGAGCACCACCGCGTCGGGCGTGGCGGCCTCGAGGGCGGCGCGGGTATCGGCCAGGCCCTGGGTGGCCCCGATCACCTCGAACCCTGGCGCATCGGCGAGCATGTCGGCGAGCGCGGCGCGCACGTCGGGCACAGCATCGACGATGAGTACCTTCAGCGTTGTTGTCATACGACCTCCGTCAACAGAACGATTGGCGGTGGTTTGCGAGACGCCTCTTAAGGGCGTTTGAAGGCGGTTAGGCGCGCAGGCTGAGCGAGGCGGGAGAGGCCCCATTCAAGCTTGCGAGCGCCAGAGATTGCGGCAGGGTGAGGGCAATGCTTAAGCCCTCGCCCGGCCGGTTTTGAATGGCGATATCGCCCCCCAAGGCTTCGATGTTTCGATGCACGACATCCATGCCGACGCCGCGCCCCGAGATCGCGGTAATCTGGTTTGCGGTGCTGAAGCCGGGGGCAAAAATAATGCGATCCAGCGCTTCGGGCGAATGGGCCGTGGCGGCGCTCGTCAGCCCGAGGCTTTGTGCCTTCACCCGTAGGCGTTCGCGGTCCATGCCCGCGCCATCGTCGCTGAGGGTGATGTGCACTTCGCCGGGGCCGTTTTCGATATGCAGGGTGAGGGTGCCGTGCGCGGGCTTGCCCTGTGCGGCGCGCTGCGCGGGCGATTCGATGCCATGGTCGATGGCGTTGCGGATCATGTGGGTGAGGGGATCGACCAGCTTCTCGAGCACGGTCTGATCCAGCTCGGTGGTGCCGCCTTCGAGCCGCAGCTCGACCGATTTGCCAAGCTGCTGCGCGGTCTCGCGCGCGACCCGTTGCAGCCGCGGGAAGATACGTTCGGCAGGCTGCATGCGCAGGCCCATCACCGCAATCCAGAGGGCGCGGGTGCGGCTTGAAAGCGTGCCCACTTCCTCCATCACTTCCGGCGGGGTGTCGCACCGCGTGAGCCGTGTACCGAGCTTCGCCTGCGCGGTGATGAGGTCGCCCGCCATGCTCATCAGGTGGTCGATGGTCTCAAGCGAGATGCGGATGCTGCTGTCGCTCGCGGCTGGGCTGGCGGGGGCTTCGCGCACCGGCGACTCGTGCTGCGAAGCAGCTTCATGCAGGGCGGCCACGCTGCAAAAGTCGCCCGTGAGCAGGCTCAGCATGCGCGTGAGCGCGGCGGCGTCATGCGGGTGATCGGCCTTCGCGGCCGCGAGCAGCTGTTGCATGGTGTCGCGCGCTTGAAAGAGCGCATCCACCACCGCAGGCGTCGGCGGCAGGCTGCCACTGCGGAGCGCGTCGAGCAGGGTTTCCGTCGCATGGCCGAGGTCGGTCACGGCATCGAACCCGAACGAGGCGGCCGCGCCCTTGATGGAGTGCACCGCGCGAAACAGCGTGTCGAGGGTCTCCTGACGGTGGGCGGAACCTTCGAGCGCCAGTAGCTCGCGTTCCCAGGTCTCGAGGAGTTCAGCGGCTTCGGCGAAGTAGGTGGCCTTGAATTGCTCGAACGGATTGTTCATTACGCGCACACCTTCTTCACCGCTTGCAGCAGATTATCGGGGTTGAAGGGTTTCACGATCCACCCCGTGGCGCCGTAGGCTTTGCCTTGCTCCTTCTTCTGCAGCTCGGACTCGGTGGTGAGCACCAGAATGGGGGTGGTTTTATAATGCCCGCCGCGCAGTTGCTGAATCAGCTCGAAGCCATCCATCACCGGCATGTTGAGGTCGGTGATGATGAGGTCGACTTCTTGCGCCTCGATCAGGGTTGAGAGGGCTTCTTTGCCATTGCCAGCTTCGATCGTATCGTAGCCGCCGCTTTTCAGCGTGAAGTTGACCATCTCGCGCATGGTGCGGGAATCATCAACGGTAAGGACGCGTTTGCTCATAAGGAAAACTCCGGTTGTGTTGCGACGCCAAAGACTTCGCAAGCCCGATGCCAAGTGAAAAATATTTGTAAACACTTGTTATATAGTGATATTTATTTTTGCCGCGTGGCCATGTTTCTCGCGATGTTTCTCGATTCGAGAATGTTTCTCTGGGAGAAATACAGCGTGAGGTAGTGTTGTCGGCGAGGCCTCATCAAAGAAACGTCGTAAGAAGGGCGTCATCCCGCCCTTTCCACCTCTCTTTCATGAGGCCGCTCGGTAGTGTCATTATTGCTGCTTGACGGAGCCCCCCATTCTGTGCATCTTGATTTCCGGGACAAAATGATGAGGCGCGTATGAGCAGCTCCAATACCTCCTCCAAAAGCCATGGCGGTCGCCGCCCTGGGGCCGGAAGACCCAGAGGCAGCGGCCGCTATGGTGAACCGAGTGAGCGCCTGCGCGTGCCCGCCAGCATGGTGGGCGAGGTGCTGAAGTTTGTGGAGGCGCGGGCCTTCAAACTGCCGCTTTATGCCTGCACGGTGCAGGCAGGCTCGCCCGCGCTGGCGGAGGATTATATCGAGGAGCGGATGGATCTGAACCACCATCTGGTGCGCCATCCGGAGGCGACGTTCCTCGTCCGCGCGGCGGGGGACTCGATGATCGATGCCAATATCCGCGATGGCGACCTGCTGGTGGTAGATCGTACCATGCCGCCCAAGCATGGTAAAATCGTCATCGCAGCGGTGGATGGGCAGCTGACCGTGAAGTTCCTCATCCATAAACAGGGCCGCACCTACCTGATGCCCGCCAACCCTGAATATCCGCCCATTCCCGTGAACCCAGAAACGGGCGTGACCATTTGGGGCGTCGTCACCAGCTCGGTGCGCGAGCATTAGCACGCAGTGGCTTTCCTGATGCCCCCGCTTGCGTCGAACGAAAAACCCTGCATACTGCCGGGCATGAACACGCACCGCGAACAACGCACGTTGATGACCGAAAAACGTAAGCTGCGCGAGGCCATGCAGGCCCGGCGTATGCAATTGCCCCATGCGGCGATGGTATCGGCCAGCCAGTCGGTGGCGCGACATTTTGCCGATCATCCGGTGCTGGCGTTTACGGAATCCTTTGCGGGCTATCGGGCCATGCGCGGCGAGCTGGATGTGATGCCGATCTTCGACATCATGGCCCGCTATCACAAGCAAACCAGCCTGCCCTGCGTGACGGCAGATCAAACCCTTGCCTTCCGCTGCTGGAAGCTGGGCGAGCCGCTTCTGCGCCATGCGCTCGGGATGGAAGAGCCGGTGGAGGCTGCCGCCTTCACCCAGCCGCGCATCGTGCTGGTGCCACTGCTCGCGTTCGATGGCGACGGCTATCGGCTGGGCTATGGCGGCGGCTATTACGACCGCACCATCGAGGCCCTGCGCGCCACCGAGAACCCGCCCCAGTTTATTGGCGTGGCCTATACTCTGCAGGAGGTGGAGCAGGTGCCCACCGGCGAGTTCGACGAGCCGCTCGATGGCATCCTGACCGAGCTGGG
>CAZUOS010000032.1:2356-4808 GCA_964621415.1 uncultured Azospirillum sp. | reverse complement strand
AAATCATTAACGATTTGTTAACTATCCTTGTGGCATAATCCATAAAAGTTGAGCAATGTTTGAGCCGGGAAGATGACGGGATTGTCATCAAACTGTCATCAAACCCGAGTATCATCGTAGCCAGAGAGAGCAGACGATGGCAACGCCGAGTGGAACAGTCGATACCGCCACCAACATTCTGAGTGGCCAGGTGCGCCCGGAATGGGTGATCGAGCCGTTCGACCGTGAGATCCCCAAAATCCTGAGCCCCGAAGTAAGAGTGGCGGCGATTGCCTCGCGGGATGAGCAGACAAAGGTTGAGCAGCTTCAGCGCATTGCGGAAGCCAGAATCAATGAGATCCGTGGCAATCCACGCCTGAGTGAGGAAGAAAGACGAAACCTGATTGGTAAGCTGGAAGCAGCCAAAACAGGAGGGAACGCGGGCGAGATTGCGCAGGCGCTGGCTGTGGCTATCACGACGGTGGCGATTGAAGAAAAAGTGGAGGAAGTGGACGGCGAAGTGGGCGAGGCGATCGCTGCCACGGCGGTGGGCAAGCGCTATGGCCTGAGTGGTGTGGAGCTTCGCCGCGTGCGGATGCTGAGCCGCAAGATTGATCTGGGAGATACGAAGGCGGTAGAAGCGCATGTCGAGCAATTGCTGGGCGACGAGGTGCCGAAGGAAGCGCGTCAGCAGCTCGCGGCCGATGGCGCGGCCATGCTGAAAGCACATCCGCAAGCGGTTGCGCAGTGGAATGCCGCATCCACCGAAGCGCGGATGGAGGTGATGGGGGCCTACGTCGCCACCCAGCGCGACATGAAGGCGCTCGAGAAAGATACGCATCTCAGCGAGGCAACGCGGCGCACGATTAAAACGGCGGATCATCTTGGGCTTGAGTCCGATTCCCGTATGCGGGCCCTGATTGGCGGGTTGAAAGAGCATACGCTTTCGGAGGAGGCGTTTGTCGAGCAATCGCAAAACCTGATTAAGGAACAGGAAGCGAAGATCGAAAAAGAGATGGATGCCGCCGTGAAGGTGCTGCCCGAGGCGTTGCAGCACGCGTTGCAGGGTATGGATGCAGGCAAAATCTCGCATGCGGCGTTGGGGGCATTCGACCATTTGAACAAAGTGCACGGCAAGTTCGAGAAGCTCTCGACCAAGGAACAAGCGGCGCTGCGCGCCTTTTCGGCCTCGAAAACGGCCGTGATTATGGAGACGCTGGGTAGCGAGGCGCTCTCGCCCGAACTGGCCCAAAAGCTGGAGCGTGGGGCAGGCACCCTTGCAGAACGCACCCAAGCGGCGATGGAAGTGCTAAAGGAACATATGCCGCCGGAGCTGGCCAATTTTGCCAGTAAACGCCCCGATTTGCTGAAGTTAAAAGTGGAAGAGACGCTCGAAGCGCTCGATGCGCGTGGGGTGGCAGTGCGGAATGCCGAAACCGTGCTGGCACAAACCGATCAGTTCAAGCAGGTGGCTTCCTGTGTCGATACGGGGGTGATGGAAGAAATGCAGTGCCGTGGGTATTTTGCCGAGACTCCGGCCCCTGCGCCTGCACCTGCCGAGCCGAAGCCGGATATGGCGGCCTTGCTGAGTGGAGTGCAACTCAGTGGTGCTGTTTCGGGGGGGACGGATATGGCATTCGCCAACGGCTGGCCGCCCGCCGGGCAGACACCTGCGGCGGCTCGCCCGGTGGAACCTGGGGTTCAGCTAACTTAAACGCCTTCGGGCAGCTTCATAAAAAAAGCGTTGGAGGATGGGCATTACGTTACATGAAAGCCTTGCGGAACCTAGGTTTTCTGAGTATAAACGGCGCATGCACCAAGCTGAAAACACTTCCGAAATTATCAAGCAGGTCGATCTTTCCGTACCCGGTGGGAACGGCAACAAGGTGCTGATGCACTCCTGCTGCGCGCCATGCGCGGGCGAGTTGATGGAACAAATGGTGGCGAACGGGATTGATCTCACCATCTTTTTCTATAACCCCAACATCCACCCGCTGAAGGAATACGAGATTCGCAAAAACGAGAATATCCGCTTCGCCGAGAAGATGGGCATTCCCTTTGTCGATGCGGATTATGACGTGCAGGATTGGTTCGCCCGCGCGAAGGGCATGGAGCGCGAGCCGGAGCGCGGCGTGCGTTGTACCATGTGCTTCGACATGCGCTTTGCGCGCACGGCGCTTTATGCGCACGAGCACGGGTTTCCGGTGATCACCAGTTCGCTTGGCATCAGCCGTTGGAAAAACCTCGACCAGATCAACGATTGCGGCGTGCGCATGGTGGCGCCGTATGAGGGTATCACCTACTGGACCTATAACTGGCGGGTGAAGGGCGGCGGCGCGCGGATGTACGACATCGCCAAGCGCGAGCAGTTTTATGCGCAGCAATATTGCGGCTGTATCTATAGTTTGCGCGATAGCAACGAATGGCGCGAGAAAAACGGCCGCGAAAAAATCGCCATCGGCGAGACGTGGTA
>CAZUOS010000032.1:0-2256 GCA_964621415.1 uncultured Azospirillum sp. | reverse complement strand
TGGTGGAGGAGGGCGGCTTTGAGAGAATCGAAGCTTTCCTGTCGCAGGGTGCGGGTGAGCAGCATTTTGAGGCCGATGGGCGCGTCGTCGGTAATCACGCCACCGGGAGCCGAGAGGCGCAGCAGGCTCATCAGGTCGGTTTCGAACTTTTTGGCGGCGATGAGGGCGTTCGCCGTCGCTTCCTCGAGCACGCCGAGCGTGTGGGCCTGCTCGAACACGGCGCGGGCGTTACGCTTCCAGAGTTCCGGGTGGGCGTGCGCATCGCGCAGCACCAGATATTGCGCAATGAAATCCTGATCGACCATGCCGCCGCGCATATGCTTCAGCGCCCAGGGGTTTTTACTCGGGAATTGCTTGGCGATGCGCGCGCGCATGTCGGCCACGTCCTGCCGTAGTTTTTCCGGGTCGCGCGGTTTAAGGATGTGGCGTTTGACGGTGGCGGCGATGCGCTTGGCGAACTCTGGCGCGTTGCTGGCGACGACCCGCGCGCGGCTGAGCGCCATGAACTCATATGTCCAGGCGCTTTTCTCGAAATACGCATCGAAGGCGGTGAGGCTCACGGCAAGCGGCCCATCCGCCCCGCCGGGGCGCAGGCGGGTATCCACCTCGTAGAGCCGCCCTTCGCGGGTGAGCAGGGTGAGGGCCGAGAGGAAGCGCTGGCTGAGGCGCGTGAGGTGGGTGCGGATTTCGGACGCGGCGTCGCCCGCGTCGTCATAGAGCAGGATGATGTCGAGGTCGGAGCCGAAGGTCATCTCGCGCCCGCCGAGTTTGCCAAGGGCGAGTACGGCGAAGGGGATGGTAGCTTGGGTGGCGCTGGTGGGATGCGTGGACGTGAGGCTGGCTCCCAGCTCCCCCTCAAGGGGGGAGCTTTGGAGTGCGTTTGTACGTTTCTGCTTGAATGAAAGCTCGTGCAGGGTTGTGCCGTACTCCGCCCAGACCTCGAGCAGTACGCATTGCAGGATGATCTCGGCGATGTCGGAAAGGAACGCGCCGACGCGCTTCGGGGTGGCGAGCCGTTTGAGCAGATGTACGCCCGCCTGAAAGCGCTTCTCGTTGTTGAAGCTGCGCAAGTAGATCATCTTCTGCTCGAAGGCGTGGGCATAGCGCAGGCGCTCGGTGACCAGCTCTTGCAGTTCGTCCTTGCTCGGCAGGCCGAGGAAAAAATCCGCCTCGAGCACACTGTCGAGCAGCGACGGGTTGTTGCTGAGCGTTTCGCCAAGGGCCGGGGCAGAGCCGAGAATATCCGCGAGCAGCGAGAGCATCTCGGGCCGCGAGAGAAACAGCGAGAAGATTTGCGCGCCGGAGGGGAGGCGGTCGATAAACTCATCGAAATTGAAGAAGGCGGCGTCCGGGTTCGCGGTTTTGCCAAGCGCGGTGAGCAGCGCAGGCACCAGCTCGGTAAGCACCTGGCGCGAGCGTTTGCTGCGGGTGGAGCGCCGATGGCCGCGATGCCAGCCCTGGATAATATCCGAGATGCGCTTGGTTTCTTTATATCCCAGTTGCGCGAGGGTGGTGAGGGTTTCGGGATCGGCCTCCACCCCGGTGAAGACGAGGTTGCCATCGACCGCGAGGGGCGGCGCATCCTCCATCGACTCGGTGTAGATCGTTTGCACGCGGGTGAGGGTGGCGAGGCAATCGGCGGCGAAATGCGCGGTATTTTCGTAGCCCGCGAAGAGGCTTACTTCGTGGAGGCCCGCATCGTCGCTCGGCAGGCTGTGGGTTTGTTCGTCGGCGCGCATTTGCAGGCGATGCTCGACCATGCGTAGCCACTGATAGCTGGCGGTGAGCGTGTCGCGCGCGTCGGGCGAGACCAGCTCATAATGGGTGAGTTGGGCAAGCCCTTCGAGCGTGCCTTTCACCCGCAATTCGGGAATGCGCCCGCCCCAGACGAGCTGCTGCGTCTGCACGAAAAACTCGATCTCGCGGATGCCGCCCATGCCAGTTTTGATGTTGTGACCATGGAGCGCGATCTCGCGGCCGGTTTTCACGTTCATCTGGCGTTTGATGGAGTTGATGTCGGCGATAGTGGCGAAGTCGAGCGTTTTGCGCCAGATGAACGGCACCAGTTCGCGCATATAGGCGGCGCTCGTGATGGGGTCTCCGGCGATGGGGCGGGCCTTGATCATCGCCGCGCGTTCCCAGTTCTGGCCGACGGTTTCGTAGTAGCTGAGCGCAGCTGCGGTGGTGACGGCGAGGGGGGTCGACATCGGGTCGGGCCGAAGGCGCAAATCGGTACGGAAGACGTAGCCGTCTTCG
>CAZUOS010000031.1:7367-9218 GCA_964621415.1 uncultured Azospirillum sp. | reverse complement strand
TCCCCTGTGGCGGTGGGGCCACGAACCGTGCGGCTTCTGGCCGCAAAGCGGCAAGAAGCGGGGGAGGGGCGAGGATGGGCTTCCCCTGGCCTCGGCTTTCGGCTAGTCTCTCACCACTATGCCCGAATTTACCAAAGCGTTTCTGAATAAGTTCCTGCTGGTGTTGATTATCAGCAGCACCTTGCTGGTGCCGACCTATATCGGCACGGCGCTGGGCTTCACCATGGCGCATCGCAGCTACATCAAGATTACCGGCCAGCAACCGCCTTCGATGATCAACTATCTGTTCGGCTCCAGCAACGTGCCGGCGATTATCAACGGCTATTACCAGCTGCATCAAATGGTGCAGCAATATAAGCAATATCCGCAATACCGACAGGCTTATTTCAATGCCGAGTTTGATACGAAGTTTTACGGGCCACCGATGGCGGGGGGATTTCTCGGCCTCTTCACTTTGTTCCTGATGCGCGCGCCGCTGCTGGATTTCCGCCCCTTCCGCAAAAAGGAAAAAATCCATGGCGATGCGAAATGGGCCAGCGAGCCCGACATCAAACGCGCCAAACTCCGCGCCAAAAAAGGCCTGCTGATGGGGCGTACCGGCAAGGCGAATTACTTGATTGCCGACGACTTCCAGCATGTGTTGCTGTTCGCGCCCACCGGCTCCGGGAAAGGGGTGGGCTTCGTGATTCCGAACCTGCTGTTCTGGGAGCAGTCGGTGATTGTGCACGACATCAAGGGAGAAAACTTCGAGCTGACCAGCGGCTACCGCAAAAACAAGCTCAATCAGCCCTGCTATTACTGGAACCCGGCCGACCCCAACGGCATCTCGCATTGCTACAACCCGCTTGACTGGATTTCCGACAAGCCGGGGCAGATGGTGGATGACGTGCAGAAAATCTGCAACCTCGTGCTGCCGGAGCAGGAGTTCTGGCAGAACGAGGCCCGCTCGCTTATGCTCGGGATTATTCTCTACCTTGTCGCGGTGCCCGAGAAAATCACCAGCTTCGGCGAGGTGGTGCGCACCATGCGGTCGGACGACGTGGTCTATAACCTCGCGGTGGTGCTCGATACGATCGGCGGCAAAATCCACCCCGTGGCGTACATGAACATCGCGGCATTTTTGCAGAAGGCGGATAAGGAACGCTCCGGCGTGGTCTCCACCCTCAACTCCGCGCTCGAACTCTGGGCCAACCCACTGATCGACACGACGACGGCCAGCTCGGATTTCGACCTGCAAAGCCTGAAGAAGAAAAAGCAGTCGGTGTTCGTGGGCGTGACGCCCGACAACTTGCAACGTTTGGAGCCGTTGCTCAAAGTCTTCTACCAGCAGGCGACGGACTTCCTCACCCGCAACATGCCGAAGAAGGACGAGCCCTACGGCGTAATGTTCATGCTGGATGAGTTTCCGAGCCTTGGCGAAATGCCGCAATTCCAGGTGGGCATCGCCTATTTCCGTGGGTTCCGGGTGAAGTTGTTTTTGATCGTCCAGGATACGCAGCAGCTCAAAGGCATTTACGAAGAAGCAGGCATGAACAGCTTCCTCTCGAACTCCTATTACCGCGTCACCTATTCGGCGAACAACATCGAAACCGCGAACATGATCTCGCAACTGGTGGGCAATAAAACCGTCACGCAGGAATCGCACAACAAGCCGAAATTCGTTGATTTCAACCCCGCCTCACGCACCATGCAGGTAAGCGAAACCCAGCGCGCGCTGCTGCTACCGCAGGAGGTGATTCAGCTGCCTCGGGATGAGCAGATTATCCTCGTCGAATCCTTCGCGCCAATTCGCTGCAAAAAGATTTTCTACTACAAAGACCCATTCTTTAAAAAGCGCCTGCTGCCGCCGAC
>CAZUOS010000031.1:4404-7267 GCA_964621415.1 uncultured Azospirillum sp. | reverse complement strand
GGGTTTGTCATGCCAAACCTAATGAGGCCGCAAGCGGTGGGGGCATGAAAATGAAAAGCCGATTAGCCCCGCTCGCCATAAAGCACATAGCCCGCATGGCGGATGGTTTGCAGATAGATGGGTTTGCCGGGCGTCGGCTCGATTTTTTTGCGCAGGCGATTAATCTGCACATCGATGGAGCGTTCGTTCTGCACCTCGCCAAACGCACCGGCCATCGCCTCACGGGTGATGGGGGTGCCAAGCGAAGCAGCCAGCAGCCGCAGGCATTCGCACTCGCCCGAGGTGAGATAGATCGGCGCGCCGGATTTGGTGAGCAAGCCTTGCTCGGGCGCGAACTGATAGTCGCCAAAGCGAACGGTCTCGACAACTGGTTTGCTGCGGGCGCTGCTGCCGCGCCGCTCCAACAGATTCTTCAGGCGCAGCAATAATTCTTTGGGCACAAACGGTTTGGTGAGGTAGTCGGCCGCCCCGGCCTCAAGCCCTGCGATGCGGTCTTCCGCCTCGCCACGCGCGGTGAGCAGCAGTACCGGCGGCGCATCGGGGGTGGTGGCCAGGCGCGCCGCAAACGAAACGCCGCTCTCGCCCGGCATCATCACATCCAGCACCAGCGCGTCGGCACTCAGCACGCTGAGAATCTCCTCGGCCTCGCCCACATTCGCCGCCGTGGTGATGGCGTAGCCTTGGTCACCCAGATATTTTTTGACCAGCGCCCGCAGGCGCGCATCGTCGTCAATCACCAGAATGTGCGGGCTATCCATGGGGTGTTTCTAGCCGCAATTGCTCAGGCCTTCAAGAGCACATGCAGCACGCCGGTGCCGCCTTTTTCGGGCCGTGCATGGGCGATGGCGCCAATCAGGCGGCGCAAACCCGGTTCGTCGAGCCATTGCGGCAGGCGCGTGCGCAGAATGCCGGGCGCATCGCCCTTCCCCTTGCCGGTGATGATGAGCAGGTGCCGATGCCCCGCCCGCGCCTGATGCGCAATAAATTGCTGCACCCGTTCATACGCGTGCCCTTGGCTATCGCCATGCAAATCGAGCACGGCATCGATAGGGTAACGGTCGAAACGTTTCTTTGCCTCACGCGCGGAAAGCAGGGCGAGCGGCGGCGGGGTAGGAGCATGGCGGCGTGAGGGCATGGGAGCGCCGAGGGCGGCCGGCGCATGGGGCAAGGTGCGTAGAGGCGACAGTGCAGAACGCTCAGCCTCCCAAGAATCCGCGCCGGGGGGCGTTTCCAGCGTCGGCGCAAGCGCATCGGTTAAACGCACCGTCTCGCGGTTGATGGCCTGCCACAGCCGCCGTTCCTCCGCGCTCGGGTGCCGCTCCCTCATGGGGTGGTGACAGCGTTAAACGGCGAGACGGACGCCTGCGGTGCTGCGGCGGGCGTTTCCATCGCGGGGGCGAGAGCATCCGGCGCAGGGGCGGAAAGCGGGGTGGGGGGTGTGGCAGCATCCGCATTGGGCAGCTTGGCAGGTTTCTTCTCTGCCTCGCTGGCAGGCTTCGGCGCACCATCCAGCAGCGTCACGCCTTCTTCCACCGGCAGCAGCCAATAGACATTCCCTTGCGCGTTCTGACGCCCGGCCTGCCATTCCTCGCGCTCGCCCCGCCCAAAGAAAATATCGCCCCGGTGCGGCCCGCGAATCGCCCCGCCCGTATCTTGCGACACAAATAATTGCCGGAACGGCACCTGACGACCGCTGGGGTACTCCGTCACCGTCGCATCCACCCAGGTTGGCACGCCGTACGCCGCACGGTCATTATCCACCGCGAGGGAGCGCATCGGTGTCAGCGGAATGCCTTGCGCGCCCTTTGCCATCTGGTCGCCGGGCGCAAGCTTGAAGAACACGTAGGACGGGTTCTCGTTCATCAGATCTGCCCGGTCGCGCGGGTGGGCGTTGAGCCAATCGCGGATTCCCTGCATCGAGGGGGTGGGCAGTTCGCCCCGCTCTTTCAACAGCCGCCCGATGGGCACAAACGCGCGGCCATTCTGCCCCGCATATTGCAGGCCGATGAGCTTGCCATCCGGTAGCTTCACCTTGCCCGATCCCTGAATATGCAGGAAGAACAGCATCACCGGATCTTCGACATAGAGCAGCACCGGCGCCCGATCCTTCAGCGCGCCCGCCTCGATCTCGGCGCGGGTGAAATAGGGTTTACGCTCGCCAAGGTCGCGCGGCATGCCATAGACGGGCGTGAGGTACGGCGCTTTGCGCTTCAGCGAACCGCGTAAGATAGGCTCGTAATAGCCGGTGAGGGTGCCTTTGGGTTTCGATTCCGTCTCGACCTTGTAGGGGGTAAAATTCGCCTCGAAAAACTGGCGGGCATCGGCGTCGCTCGGCTCGGGTGTATCGCCCGCGAGGCGGCAGACCCGCTCCCAGTGCGAGCGCACGCCGACCGGGCCTTCGTCGCGCGCTTCCCACGCATGCGCGCGTGGCAGGTTCACCGCGCAGGAATCCGTAAACAGCTTATAGGCGGCGGCGTGGCTATCGTTCGGCCAACCGGCCAGCGCGCTATAATGCGTCGGGGTGATTTTGGTCGCATCGCCACAGGCCGCGAGGAGGAAGCATGCAGAAACGAGAATGCGAGAATCTGGAATATAAGAATCCAGAAGACGAGAAAAGGCTAGCCCGCGAGCACCCAGAATACGCCCGCAATATGCTTTGAAATCAATCACCACCACACAACTCCATTCTTGTATTCTAGGGCACCTCTATGAACCGATTTTTGGGGCATCTCTCGTTGTCACATCGAACCAGAAAATCCTCAAATAGCGCTGCTATTCTGCGGTTTTCTGTTTCGCTGTTCCTAGCATCTGCTCCAAAAAATCCGGTTAATAGAGGTGCCCTCTAATCTTTTCTTGATTCTAG
>CAZUOS010000031.1:0-4304 GCA_964621415.1 uncultured Azospirillum sp. | reverse complement strand
TTTCTTGATTCTAGCTTCTTGATTCTCACTCACCGCCGATTCCGCTTGCGGTTCACGCCGCGCGGGTCTTCGAAAGTGAACAGCTTGTCGTCGAGCACGGGGCCGAACTGCGCCTTGGCAAGCGACACGGTGGTGGCATTGCCGGTGGCATCCACCGCGATCATATGCACCAGGTTCATCGGTTTTTCGGCGAGTTCCAGCGTCAGGCTTCCATCCTCGGGTTTTTTGCGCTGGATAAGGGTAACGCGCAGCAGCCCATCCTCGGTGCGGGTGAGGGCAGTGATTTTCGTGGAGTCGCTCTCGAGCTTAATCTCGCGGCGGGTGAGAAATCCGGCGAGCGTGTCGTCGATCCCCACATACGTCACCTGATCGAGCCCGGCATCGTAATAGGTAATCACCTTGCCATCGCTGACGAGGAGGATCGGCGTCGGCGGATTATACTGCCAGCGCATTTTACCCGGGCGTTTGAGAAAAAACTTGCCGCTGCCGCTGCTGCCATCGGCCGATTCCTGCGTAAAATCTGCTACAATGCTGCCGATGCTGGTGAGATACGCCTCGATCGACTGAATCGCAGCCGTGCGCGCTTCGCCCTCGAGCGGGGTGCCAATCACCGGAGGGGGCGCCACCGTGCCTGTGACATCCGGGCGTGGCGGCCCGGCATGCGATGCCGTAGCGGTGACGAGTAGTAGGAGAGAGAGAAGAAACGAGCGCATGCGGGGATTCATAATCGGGCTTCAAAAGAAACGCAACGGCTTACCACCGGCCACTGCTGCCGCCACCGCCAAAGCTGCCACCGCCACCACTGAAGCCACCGCCCCCGCTGCCGCCGAAGCCCCCGCCGCCGATTACGCGAATGCCGTAACGCACGCGCAGAAATATGACGAGAAGAACAAAGAGTATGATCACCCAGCCCGGCATCTGTTCGCCATTGGCTGTCGCCGGACGACTCTGGTAGCGATAAGGTTCGCCGCCCAGCGTGCTGATAATTGCCCGCGTGCCTGCGACCACACCCGCCGCGATATTGCCGCGCCGGAACTCAGGCAACATCACGGATTGGATGATGACGCTCGCCTGTGCGTCGGTCAATTCGCCTTCAAGCCCATAGCCCACCTCGATGCGCGTCTGGCGCTCATTCGGTGCAACGATGAGCAGCACGCCATCATTCACCCCTTTGCGACCAATGCCCCAGGCGCGACCGAGCGCTACGCCATATTCCTCGATCGCTTCGCCCTCGAGCGATTTTACAGTGACGACCACCAGCTGGTGGTGGGTTTTCTGTTCAAACGCGTCGAGGGATTGATCGAGCTGATTGCGCGTTTCAGCGGGAAGCACGCTTGCCGCATCTACCACCCGACCGGTGAGGGAAGGAAAATGCAGCGTTGCAGCCTCCGTCAGCGGTGCCAACAACAACAGGAATGCAGCACAGGCAGCGCGCAGGCGCATAGGTTAGCCTCAGCAGGGATTAGAACTCTACCTTTGGCGCTTTCTCAGCCCCGGTTTCGGCAGTGAAGGTCGGCTTTACCTGCGCGCCATAAATCGCTGCCCAGATCATTCCCGGAAAAGTCCGCACCGTGGTGTTATAATCCTGCACCACGGCGATATAATCGCGCCGGGCGACGCTGATACGATTCTCAGTGCCCTCAAGCTGCGATTGCAGGGCGAGGAAGTTCTGGTCGGCCTTGAGGTTGGGATAACTCTCCGAAACAGCCATCAGTCGCGACAGTGCCGAGCTAAGCTGGCCCTGTGCCGCCTCGAACTTTTTGAAGGTTTCGGGGTCGTTAATGCTCTCGGCCGTGAGGGTGACTTTGGTAGCCTGGGCGCGGGCTTCGATGACCTTGGTCAAGGTTTCGCGCTCATGCGTTGCATAGCCTTTGACCGTGCTCACGATGCTTGGGATGAGATCCATCCGGCGCTGGTATTGGTTCTCGACCTGCGACCAGCTGGCCTTCACCGCCTCATCCTTACGCGGAATGGTGTTGATGCCACTGAAGATAAACAACGCGAGCGCCGCGAGCGCCCCCCAAAGCCATAGTTTTTTCATGAAATATCTCTCTCGGGTCTCTCTCAAGTTAAGGGCACTTCTATTAACCAGATTTTTTGGAGCAGATGCTAGGAACGATGAAAGAAAAAACCGCAGAATAGCAGCGCTATTTGAGGATTTTTTCTTTCATCGTGACAACGCAGATGCCCAAAAAGGCGGTTAATAGAGGCGCCCTTCAGTGTATGCTATACCACACGGTCAATCTCAGTAGCCAGCGCGAAATCGTTACGTGTCAGCCCGCCGACCGCATGGGTGGTGGTGACGATTTCAGCATAGCCCCAGCCAAAATGAATGTCCGGGTGATGGTTGAGCGATTCAGCGACCGCCCCCACTTTTTTCACGAACGCCAATGACTGTTTGAAGTTTTTGAAGGCAAAGCGCTTCTCGATCCGATCCGGGTAATAGACCCAATTGTCGAGATCGCCGAGCAGGGCGAGGGCCTCGGCTGCGGCTAGTTTCTCGGCATGGGCGCAGCCTTCGGAATCGGGCCGGCAGGCGACGTTCATAGGGGTGCGGGCGGCAGCGGCTTTTTTCATAGAACACACCTTGAGGCAGAAGTCGGACAAAAAACATCGCAACAAAAAAGGGCGGCACCATCGGCACCGCCCTCTTGTCGCAGAAGCGAACGGATCGTTAGTTTACGATCTCAACTTCTACGCGACGGTCACGCCACAGGCAATCCTGAAGGGCTTTGCCTTTCATGCCTTCGCACTCCGATTTCGAAGCCGTTGCACCGAGGCCACGCACTTCCGATTTGCCGAGTACTTTAATGCCTTTGCCGCGCAGGTAAGCAGCAACGGCGTTAGCGCGCTTCTGGCTGAGGCGCACGTTGTAGCTCTGGGTGCCGATTTCATCGGCGAAGCCCACGATGTTTACCGAAGCCACGTTGGTCGACTTCAGGCCTTTCGCCAGCGCGTTCAGCTTGGTTTTCGCTGCCGGGGTGAGGGCCGAGCTGTTGAAGTTGAAGTATACGGTGCGCATTTCGCTCGAGAGCGAGGCGCATTCGCCGGTCGCTGCGTCGAACTTGGTGAGTACGCAGTCACCGAATTTGGTAACTACCGGGCTGCCGCCAGCCGTCACCACGTAGTCTTTCGTAACGAATGCAGCGTTTGCCGAAGCTGCCACCAGAAGCGCCGCAGCCAGAACCGATGTCTTAGCTAGTTTCATGATCATGTCCTTAGTTTTTTTGTGAACCGCTACACGTCACCCCTACACTTGCAAAGGTCGTGCATCGGCCCCATCTTTAGGACGATTCGGGGCGTGCTTGCAATGCCGAACTAGCGGAAACCCGCGAGAACGCGCCAAACCAACCCCACTTGTTGCAAAGATGCAACAGGTGAGTCCAGGGGGCATCAAATCATGAACAAGATATTGAAAACAAACAAAGAGTGGCAAAAAGTTTTGTCAGAAGAACTCTATCGCATCGCTCGGGAACGGGGCACAGAGCCGCCCTTTAGTGGCAAATATGTCTCCGTAACGGAGGCAGGCACTTATCGTTGTGCCTGCTGCGGGGAAGCGCTGTTCAGCAGTAATGCTAAGTTTGATGCGGGTTGTGGCTGGCCGAGTTTCGATGCGCCGATGGCCGCAGAGGCGCTGGAGGCTCGGCCCGATCACTCGCACGGCATGGTGCGCACCGAGATTCTTTGTGCGCGCTGCGAGGCGCATCTCGGCCATGTGTTCCCGGACGGGCCGACGCCGACGGGTTTACGCTATTGCATCAATTCGCTGAGCCTGACGCTGGAGCCGAAGGGGTAGCTGTTTTTTGTGCAGCAAGCGCCGCCCGATAGGCGGCAACATTCTGGTTATGCTCATCCAGCGTGGCGGCGAAGCGATGTCCGCCCGTGCCGGTCGCCACGAAGTATAGCGCATCGCTCGCGGCGGGGTGCAGCACGGCTTCGAGCGCGGCCACCCCCGGATTGCAGATAGGACCCGCGGGAAGACCGCTGCGAGTGTAGGTGTTATAGGGTGAATCCACCAGCAGGTCGTAATGACCCAGCGGACGGCCGAGCGCTTGGCCCTGGTTCGCCTGGAGCAGGCCATAGATCACGGTCGGGTCGGATTGAAGCTTCATGCCTTTGCGCAGGCGATTCAGGAACACCGCCGCCACCAGCGGGCGTTCCTCGGCCAGGCCGGTCTCGCGCTCAACCACCGAAGCCAGAATGATCGCCTGTTCCGGGGTCTCGATCGGGGCAATATCCCCACGCGTCGGCCAATGTTTTCGCATCCAGTCCTGGGCGGCATGCTGCATTCGTCCGACCAGTGC
>CAZUOS010000030.1:0-9231 GCA_964621415.1 uncultured Azospirillum sp. | reverse complement strand
CCAGCTTTGCGACGAATATATGAGCAAGTTAATAACCCCCGATGAGTTTTGTCAATGGGCAGCTGTGCTAACGGTGGGGGTTATTATCATTACGCAGATAGCGTAGTAAAAGGTTGTAATAAAATAATACCCGTCGATATTTATGTCCCCGGTTGCCCCCCTACTGCTGAAGCTCTTTTTTACGGGGTTTTAAATTTACAAAAATTAATTTTACTGGACTTTATGCTTCGTTTACGTAGACCTAAAAAAAATGTTTTAAGACGACTTATGCAGTATTTTAAACGTGTAAATAACCACGCGTCAACCAAGGGAGGTAAATAAGTGTTACTACTAAGTTACAGTCCCGTAACGAGTTGTTTAAGGCGAAAAAAAACTGCTTTTATATGACACCCGAAATCTCGCACAGCAGTCAATTTTTTGAAATATAAAACACATCACAAAAAACCCACAAACCAGCAATTTATAAACTCTGGAGTTAGGAGGTTGTATAAAACCCAACTGTGGCAGTTATATATAGTAAAACCCAGCGTATTATCCTTTATTGCTGTGGAATATGCATTTAGCACAAGACCTCTCAGAGAATTTTTTTTAGGAAAAACCATGTTTGGTTTTTTTAAGTTATTCCCATTTACAGAAGGTGTTTATCCTGGTTTTAGACTCTGGGGCACAACTATGAATTTATTTAGAATGCCAAGTCTTCACAGTCAATTTCTTACACTAGAAAATGTACCACTAAATAGTATTATAAGCTTTGTATATAATTATAATAATGAGAGGATGACTTTTGCGAAAAGTTCTGGTTGTAACGCTTATAGGAGGAGAGATATAAGGAAAACTAAACTTTTATATGTTCAACTTCCCTCAGGTAAATTAATAGTTTTAAGCCCAAAAGTTTATTGCATAATGTCCCCTAACTTAGACTTACAGCTAAATAAAGTCGTAGACGGTAAATGGGGTTCTTTTAAACGTTCTTATAAGAGAATTAGTGTACGAGGTGTAGCTAAAAATCCCGTTGATCATCCAAACGGTGGGAGAACTAAAGCTAAGCAACCAGAATTAAGTCCGTGGGGTTGAATAGCAAAGTTAAATAAATAAATGGCACGCGTATCGTGGAAATTTACAACAGTTACAGAAAACGATCTTAGGCTTTTTTTTTATAAAATAAATCCACAATACAGTTTTCAACTACTTACCTATAGAAGTAAATCTTTGAATAATTGAAATGTAAATGCACGTTATATTCTTCATCAAGGTAAGACTACGATCCCTATAGAAACTGATGAGTTTTGTATAGACAAAAAATTGGGGATGTTTTCTAAAACACGTAAACCATTTTTTTTTAGGTCTAAAAGAAAAAAAAAAAATGTTACGGTTAGCTTTTTCCTTTTCGTATAAAAAAAGTTTAAAAAACTCGACCAACCGCGTAATTTTAAGTAGTTTTTTTGAAAATCAACAGCTGTATAATTTTCAGGAAGTTGTTGTTAAAAATAAATTACTTCAATTTTATTATTTTTCTAACTATTTTTTACAAAAAGAGCAGAGGGAGGTCGCTAATTGTATATTGAAAGATATGTTACATCTTATTTGTATGTGAAGGCAAATCAGAGGTTATCCGCAAGGAGGAAATACAACACACACTAACGCCAAATCTTCTCGAAAAAACAAATTATTATTGAACTACAGGATAGGTCAGTTTTATAAACTATTTGGTCAAAAAAAAAGAAATATATACCCAACTCTAGTAAAGGCCGAGTATAATAATAGGTTATGATTTATTAACTGATTTGAAGAGTGGGCACAAGCAGCACAATTTGCTGTTAAAATGATTTTTAGTGGCCCAAAAGCAGGGGGGTTCAACCCAGCTATTTTGGCCTCCAATCAAACAAACGGTTATACACGTGTTGGTAAAGCTGCAAAAATTGGTAAAGCTAAGAAGTTAACAAAAATGTTTACCTTGGGGGTACCTATGTTATTTGCCCGTTATATTTATTGAGCTAGACCGCCTAGAGATTTTCCTAAATTAATATTAAAAGATGAGGTTAACAAGAAATTAGGTAAAAAAATGCGACGTAAAAGATAAATTCTAAACCACAGTGTTACGGATAGAAGAAGAATTATTAGAAGACACAATTGAAACCGATTACATTATATTTTCTTTGACAAGCACATTTATTGAAGAGGATATTGACAGTGAACTGTTATCACAGTTAGACTCTGAAATTTATGAAGAATTTTTAAAATCTTTACATTTAAATACAAATGCACACTCTTTAAATAAAACTATAGAAGAATTAATAGTGCTGGCGGAGGCGGAATTATCGGTTATTGATAAAAAAATTGAAAGTAAGGATTTTTCTGAGCATGGTCCAGAAAATACGATAGGGTCAACCCCAAACGCTGAGTTAGTTGAGGGTAATAAACCTAATTTAAACGATAATAACACCCCCGCAGACGTCGATTTAACCAACTTAATTACAGTGGAGGATTTATTTGGAGAAAAAATAGATGCTGAGGAAGAAAAAGAAAATATTATCAGTTTATTAGCAGGACCTAGTGATAAAAAAACTCCATACCAAATTGAGCGAGAGCGTAAACTTTTCGATTCGGTTTTTGAGGCTACCAATTCTTATTCGCAAGCAGCGAGTGCTTTATATAAAAAAAAACTAAAAGATGAACAAATGTATTTTAAGGATTATTACGCAGATGACGAATATGACGATGAATTTGATGACGAAAACGACGAAACACCTATTTGCGAAAATTGAAACGTCATAGCCGACAGGATGATGGCTAAACACTTAGCACAGGTAGAAGAGAGAAAAAAATTTGAAAAAGAAAACCCCGATTTAACACCAGAGCAACAAAAAAAACAGCTCAAAAAACAAGAACTAATAAAAAAAAACAAAGAATATACTGATAGGTTAAAATTAAAAGAATTAGAACAAAAAAAATTAAGACAAGAATACATGCTCCAAGAATTAAGAAAACTAGAGGAGATAAAAATGGATTATTTGCAGAATAAGACTGATGATCTCGTTAAACTTTTAATAAACGCTACTACAAGTTTTGAAAGTAAAAAAAAAGAAAACATGTTGAAGCTAGCAGAAGGTAACAAAACGCCCGACAATATCAAAAAGTTTTTCAGAAGTTCGGCCCACCCCAAGAGTAAAAAGATAAAAAATTTTTTTTGAAAGTTTTACGG
Source organism: uncultured Azospirillum sp. (assembly GCA_964621415.1). GTDB lineage: Bacteria > Pseudomonadota > Alphaproteobacteria > Rickettsiales > UBA3002 > QFOX01. The sequence continues at coordinate 6,029 of CAZUOS010000030.1, read as the reverse complement.
AGAGCGTTATAGTCTAAAATTTCCCTGTAGGGATTTCCCCAAAATGGGGTTTATTACGTCGTTATTATTTGCGCGATCGATAAGAAAGTGAACAAAATTAATTTTTTATAGTAAACAAAAGAGATTTTTTTTTGATAAAAAGTTTTTTAACAAATGACAAATTAAAAACGCAGTAAAAAATAAGATTGCCGAAGAAACTGGAGTAGCCCCCGAACATCCCGGGTTGAGAATGGATAAACGTCTTAAAAAAACTCTTTTTAAAGATTTTAAAAGCTTACTAAGTCTGGGAAAAAGATCTATAAAATCGATCCATAAAACACTTGGGAGGTTTCTACTTAACCCAAATAGCTTGTTGTTAGCTACTGATACCTCTTCAGAGATTCCGTTAACTGCTAGGAACCATTTAAATAAAAAAATTTTGAAAAGAAAAACTATAAGTTTTTTATATAAAAAGCCGAAAAACTGGTTTTTACAAATCATAGCAAAAAATACTTATAATAAACAATTATCAGGGGGGGTCGACAATGTCATTTACGATACCCTTGACTCCAAACTTGGTGAGTTCAGAACAACCTTCATAAATCTTTATAAAAAATATTCCTGAAAATTAAGAATAGCTCGCTTGGTTCATTGGGATACAAGAGTGTACGGTAAACTAAATGAGCGTAGATATATAAAGCTTTTGGGTTATGAGCTTATGTTGTTTACCAGATATAAATTGTCACAATTACTAACTTACGTGATGGTCAGAACTTTTTGTTTAGCAATCTCCTGGTTTGCCCTCGAGTATATAAGAAATTATGTTATGGTTGTTTATAACGGTATTCATGTAGATTATAATCCCCACGTCGAAAAGGGTGATATCGTTGAACTTCCAACTGGGCAAATTTTTTTATCAACAAAAAAGCAATTAAAAAAAAGTTTTAAAAAAATTATTAGCAAGGTTAAAAGGCTTAGTTATAGATCTTATCTTATAAACACTAAACAAATAAAAAAAGCTAAAATTTATACAAAAACTCCTAAAATATATAAACAGTTACCGATTGGTTTAAAAAAATTTGGAAATATTCTTTCTTGTGAGGTTAGTGCTGGTTTATTGTCTATAGTAAAAAGATTACCACACGTCACACATGATCTTAAAAATAGTATAAATTTAACAACAGTATTAGCGCTACAAATTTGACGATATAGATTTGATTAAAACTTTATGAATCGAAGTCTATTTTATTCATGGAATTCTATTAAAAAACATAACAATAATAACAAATCAATGATAATGAATTTTGGACCTCAACATCCTGCTGCCCACGGTGTACTGCGTTTGATACTCCAACTTGGTTCAGAAATAAATCAAAGATCAGATATACACATCGGATTACTTCACAGAGGAACTGAAAAACTAATAACGACTAAACATTATATAAAGTCTATACCTTATTTTGATAGGTTAGATTATGTTTCTATGATGACTCAAGAGCATGCTTACTGTTTAGCTGTTGAAAGAATAACAGGAAACAACATGGTTTCTGTACCTACTAATTTTGTGAGAATATTGTTTGATGAACTAACAAGAATCTTAAATCATATGCTCGCAATAGCTTGCCATGCACTTGATATTGGAAGTATGTCATCTATTTTCTGGGCATTTGAAGAACGAGAAAAAATTATGGAATTTTATGAAAGAGTGTGCGGCGCAAGAATGCATGCAGCTTTTCATAAACCAGTCGATCAATTCACTTATTATCTCGACAAACAATTAATTTCTGATATCCTAAACTTTTCAAGGCATTGTTACATAACATTAAACGAAATGCACAACGTCTTAACTTATACTAAAATATGAAAACAGAGATTAATAAACGTAGGGGTGTTAACTATTGAGGACTGTAAAAATTATAGTTTAACAGGGGTTATGGCTAGAGGTTCAGGTATAAAAAGAGATTTACGTTTAGTTAAATATAATTGTTATAGCGGGTATAATCTAGTAAATCTTAAAGGATATTGCGGCGTGAACGGGGACTCCTATGATAGATACATGATCAGGATGATGGAAATGGGCGAGAGCTTAAATCTTATAAGCTATGTATCCAACTCTTTGTTATCTCGTTATTTTACTTCTGATTTTTTACAGGTTACTAGCCTTAATGTAAACAAGGTATTCAATAAAAACAACCACAACAATTCGTATTCGTCTATGGAAGACCTTATAGAACATTTTATTAATTGACATACTGGTTTCAAAGTAAAAAAAACCACCAATATAGCTTATATAGAATCACCGAAGGGTGAATTCGGAGTAATTCTTACAGGTGATGGTAGTGAAAAACCTGCAAGATGTAAAATTAGGTCACCGAGCTATTTTAACTTACAAATTTTACCGAAACTATCTAAAGGACATTATTTAAGCGACTTAGCGGCACTAATCGGTACTATAGATATTGTTTTCGGAGAAGTCGACAGATAGTTGTTATGATACGTCGAAGTAAACATCTAAATAAAAGATTAATTCGTTATCTTTTGTGAAAACCACAAATATATAGTAATAAAGTAAAAAAAAGTTTTCTTCTTAACATGCAAGTACAACCACTAAACAGGATGAGCCTTAATATACAAGCTATTTATAAGAATAGTGATCACTGTTTTTACTTGTCTCAAAACAAGTTACAGTGTTTTTTATCTTATAGTTTTTCGGTTCCCAGTAGAAAATTGAAATTCTCTAGATTTTTTATAAATAAAGCTGCTGAACAACTAACATTCGGTGGTTATCAAAAATATTAATGGGGTTGCTACGTAGTAGTATAGTAAATTTTTTTAACCAGGCTACAGTGTGTGCAAATTTTAGCGAACAAATACTGTGACAATTCATAAGTAATAACTCGAAAATATTTATCGCTTCTCCGCGAGGAAATAATTTTGATCAGCTAAACTCTACTAATAGCTTTTATCGTAGGTCAATAACTGATCTTCGTAAAAAAATGCCCTTTTTTGAAAAAACTTTTTTAAATCAGTGAACAAGAATAGCCTTTCGCGGTAAAAGTTATAGAGTTAAGTGTTTTAAAAAATTAGTTAAATTTACTTTTAATTTTGGTTATTCGCACTGATCTAAATTTATTGCTAACGCTACCTGGAAAATAAATCGTAGGCGTAGACAAAATTATTTAGTTTTTACATACAAGCCGCTAGATATGTTATTTTTTAAACGCCAACTTCCTTACGTTAGATTTTATAACTGCTATACTATGCGAGGTTTACGTTTAAAAAAACAACCCATAATAAGAAGATTCGGTAAAATATCACAGCATGTGTCTATACTACATTAGTACTTTATATTTTTGTTTATTAGCGCTAATATTTAAGACACTTAAGCGCAAAGTTAGGTATAAAACCGCAGTGACTAAAACGTTGTAGATTTTTAATTGCGCAATTAATATAAAACAATAACTTGGTTGGTGTTCTTATGATTCAATCTTTTTGAAATAGTTTGAAAAATATAATTGTTGAATATCATATAATATTGTTGGGGGTAGCATTTATTATTTTATTAATAACTTTTACAGTTTTTTTTTATCGGAGAAATTCTTTTAAAAGATTTTTGCTTATAATGTTGGTAACGCTAATATTAATACTCATAGCATCTTACTATTGAATACCTCTTGATATTTTTTTTTACAAGGTTTGATTACTTATAAAGTGACAAGCTTATAATTTATATTTATTTTTTTTTGTAGGACCTTTTTAATTATAGTGCGAAAATTTTTTTAAGTGTAAAATTAATTAACCCCAGCTAATTAATGCGTGTGCAGTTTAATAAGTCTATATAATACTTAAGCTACTGCGTAATACATTTTATTTAGTTTTACCCATTAAGCACAGTGGTACTAAAAAGTGTTGAAAGTAATAACGACTCCTCTTCACAACACGAATACGCAGAGACAAATCCTGTTATCGAGGAATTTCTCATAGAAAAAGTGAGTTGATGGGTGAAATTTATGTACGGACCTTATTTCGATGTAGCAGTCATTATTATTTTTGCTCTATTTTTAACTCTACTTTTATATGTTATTTTAAATTCTACTAGTAAATTTAGTATGATAGAAAACTGGAAATTTTTTGCAATAACTTTTTTAGTGTTGGTGTATTTGTTGTATTTGATGACTTATTACGTTGCACCTGCGTCTTTTTTTATTTGACCTGACAACGAAATTATTCCTGTATATTTATATAAAGCAGCAGATCATGGCACAGCTCACCATCAGTAGTTACAATCGATTTGCGTATCTTTATCAACGTTATTTATATTATAACTACGTATTCCCATTTTTTTCTACTTTTTTGCTTATTGTGGGACTAAAAAGTGTTGAAAGTGATAACGAATACTCTTCACAATACGAATACGCAGAGACAAATCCTGTTATCGAGGAATTTCTCATAGAAAAAGTGAGTTGATGGGTGAAATTTATCCACGGACCTTATTTTAATATAGCAGTCATTATTATCTCTGCTCTATTTTTAACTCTACTTTTATATGTTATTTTAAGTTTTACTAGTAAATTTAACATGATAAAGAGCTGAAAATTTTTTGCTATAATTTTTTTAGTGTTTGCATATCTGTTGTATTTGATGACTTGTTATTTTGCACTGGAGTCCTTTTTTATTTGACCTGACGACGAAATTATTCCTGTATATTTATGTAAACCAGCAGATAATAATGAGACTCATCATCAGTAGTCGCAATCGATTTGCGTATCTTTATCAGTATTATTTATACTATAACTACGTATTCACATTTTTTTGTATTTTTTTGCTTATTGTGGGACTAAAAAGCCTTCCTCGCTGCGAAAAACTAAACAATTCTATGTTTTGGGAATCCTTTTCTATGCAATTAAGTGAAAGATGACTAGACACAAAATGTATTATACTTCTTAAGCCTTTGATAAACTGTTTGTTATACTTTAAGTTTCCGTGCTTTTTACTTTTTTGAGCACCTAACAAAGAACATGAATTTTTTTCTCGCAACTTAATTTCGAAAACTAAATTCTCAAAAAAAAATAATCGTGTGACTAAATTAAATAATACGCAATCGTTGAGCTATATAAGTGTTGCAAATTACGTGTTTCAGAGATTGACAGAGTTATTTTCATTAGCAATATACGACTACAGACCTGAAAAAATAAGATTTATAAAAAAACTCAGCTTTTGATATCAAAAAAGTAATTCTTAATCTAGACAGCTTATTAGTATTTATATGCATTGTAGATCGGTAGTAACGTACAAATATTTTTTACCCCACTTTTCTAATATTAATATTTTTAATAACTCAACAATTTTTTTTTAATAAATAACTTTGCAGTTTATGTCAATAAATATATTAACAACACTGAATAAACGTATAGCAATTTTAAAGTAACTAAACATGTAGCCTGTATTAAGATTGTCCCCATAGAATATAGTGTTACTAGAAAGTATTGCTGACGCGAAAGAAATCCACGCACAGTATAAGGATGCGGCATACAACCCTATCATTAGGCAACTTCTCCAGCAAGAAGAAAATTGGCTAATACGGTTTGTGTACGGACCATATTTTGATTCTATATCTATTATCATTTTTGCTTTATTTTTAACTCTACTTTTATACTATGTTTTAAACTTTAATGGTAGATTTAGTATAGTATATAATTGAAGACTTTTAGCCTTAGTTTTTTTATTGCTGGTATTTTTATTGTATCTAGCGAGTTATTATATTTTACCTGCTTCCTTTTTTTTTTACTTAATATAGATCAATAACGCCTACACACCCTTATATTGTTACGTTGTTATGGACCTCAAGGTTGTAATATAAAATACGAGGTCTTTTATATTAAAACCTTGAGTTCCATAACAACGTAACAATATAAGGGTGTGTAGGCGTTATTGATCTAAATTAAGTAAAAAAAAAAAAAATAAAGTAAAAAATAAAAAATCAATAAAAACAAAAAAAATAAAAAAAATAAAAAAACAAAAGATAAAAAATATCAAATATTAAATATAAT
>CAZUOS010000029.1:0-9285 GCA_964621415.1 uncultured Azospirillum sp. | reverse complement strand
TAAGAAAGAGGATTCCGATGCAGATCTCCTGGCGCAAAGGGCTGATGCTGAGTATCATGGCCGCATCGCTCGTACTAACCGAACAGGCCGAGGAAGCGCGCGCCGAACAAGCCGCCCTGATCGCCGAGCTAAGCCAATGGCTTAGCGCCCCAGTCACCGCCGGGGCAGAAGCCGATGCCACCTCCCCCACCCTCGCCGCTTTCTACGCGGGCCGCCAGAACGCCCCCGCCTGGGTCGATGAAAACGGCCTGAACGCACGCGGTGCCGCCATGGTCGCGGTGCTCGCCCGCGCCGGGGCCGAGGGCCTGAACCCCGCCCGCTACCACGTCGCGACCCTCAGCCAAACCGACCCCACCCCCGGCGAAACGCCTGCCCACCATTTGCTCAGCCTGGAGCTGACCCTCAGCAATGCCGTGCTGGCCTATGCGGCGGATATGCAGGCCGGTAGCGTGCGTCCGCAATGGAACATGGGCGCGACTAGCCTCACGGCCGAGGAAAAACTCGGCCTGCTGGCAAGCCTCGCCACCCAGAGCAATCCCGCCAAAATCCTCGAGGATTTTTCCCCCAAAACCAAAGATTACGCCGCCGTGAAGCAATATCTGGCGCAATACCAGGCGCTGGCCAGAAGCGGTGGTTGGCCCGCGTTCGAGCCGGGTAAAACCCTCAAACCCGGCATGGCCGATCCCCGCCTGCCGACGCTGCAGGCCCTGCTCACCATCACCGGCGACCTCACCGAAGCCACCTCCGCCAGCACCTACGACCCGGCGCTACAAGCCGCCGTTCAGCGCTTTCAGGCCCGCCACGCCATCGAGCCGGATGGCGTGCTCGGCAAAGCCACACAAGAGGCGCTCGCCATACCGGTGGACTCGCGCATCCGCCAAATGGCCCTGACCCTCGAACGCATGCGCTGGATGCCGCGCGACCTCGGCAGCCGTTATGTGCTCGTCAACGTGCCGGGCTATCGCCTGCGCGCCGTTGCCAGCGGGCAGGAACTGGCGATGAACGTGGTGGTCGGCAAATCCGCCACCCCGACGCCAATGTTTAGCAAGCAGATCACGTCGCTGATCGTGAACCCGAGCTGGGGCGTGCCGAGCAAAATCGCCGTCAAAGAAATGCTGCCGAAGGTGAAAAAAGATCCGAGCTATCTCGTCCGCGCCGGCTATCAGGTGACACAAGATGGCGTCGCGGTTGATCCTTCGAGCATTGATTGGTCAAGCGTCGGCGCGCACGGGTTCAACTACAGCTTCCGCCAAAAACCGGGCGACGACAACGCGCTCGGCAAGGTCAAGTTCAGCATCCCGGATTCCGACGACATCTACCTGCACGACACCTCGCAGCGCAAGTTCTTCGCCCGCGCCGAGCGCAGCCTGAGCCACGGCTGCGTGCGCCTGGGCGAGCCGGAAGCCCTCACCCGTCTGGTGCTGAAGGCCGAAGGCTGGAGCGATGCTAAAATCGACGCCGCTTATGACGCCAACGCCACGCGCAGCATCGCCATCACCCCCACGCCCGTGCATCTGGTCTATTGGACAAGCTGGGTGGATGAATCCGGCGCGCTCCACTTCAACCGCGACATTTACGGCCACGACCAGCGCCTCCTCGCCACCATGGAACGCACCGCGCCTGCCCTTGGCACCGGCGTCAAACTGGCGATGAACCGGTAAGTCTATCCTAAGCAATTGCGCAGGAGACCCAACATTGGGCGCCTCTAATGCCTGAAATGCCGCAAGCCCGTAAACACCATGGCCATGCCGTGCTTGTTGGCGGCCTCGATCACCTCGGCATCGCGCACCGAACCGCCGGGCTGCACCACCAGCGCCACGCCCGCTTCCGCCGCCAGCTCCACATTATCCGCGAAGGGAAAGAACGCGTCCGACGCCAGTACGCTACCGCGCGGATCATGCCCATGCGCGCGCGCTTTCTCAATGGCGATCCGCACGGAATCCACCCGGCTCATCTGCCCAGCGCCCACACCAATCGTCGCGCCGTTTTTCACCAGCACAATCGCGTTCGACTTGACGTATTTCACCACATGCCAGGCAAGGGAAGCATCCGGTTCCAGGTGCCGGGTTTCAGGTTCCAGGGAAGTGCGCGTAACCAGTTTCCAGCCCTCGGGCAACCCCTCTGGAACCTGGAACCCGGCACCTGGAACCTGATCGCTCGTCTGCACCAAATACCCACCGCTGATGGGCGTAATCACCCATTGGCTCAGCGGCGATCCGTGCGTCTCCGGGTTCGCCGTCAGCAGGCGCAGGTTCTTTTTCGCGGCGAGTAACTCGCGCGCTTCTTCGGTATAATCCGGCGCGATAATCACCTCAAGGAACAAGCTGCCGATGGCGGCGACGGTCGGCGCATCCACCGCGCGGTTGAGAGCCAGAATGCCACCAAACGCACTGACCGGATCGCTCGCCAGCGCCGCACGAAACGCCTCAGTAATGGTGCTGCTTTGTGCCACGCCGCACGGGTTCGCATGCTTGATGATGGCCGCCGTCGGCACCTCCACACTGCTCGCAATTTCCCACGCCGCATGCGCGTCGGCCAGGTTGTTATAGCTCAGCTCTTTGCCCTGCAATTGCTCGGCATGCGCGATGCCGCCACGTCCGTCCAGCCGCTGATAAAGCGCCGCCGCCTGATGCGGGTTCTCGCCATAGCGCAGGCGTTGCGCCAACTGCGCATCCAGAAGATAGGCAGGGAAGGCGTCTATGTCCTCTTTACTGGCAACTGACGACTGACGACTGGCGACTTCCTTCGTCAGCCAACTGCTGATGAGCGTGTCATAACTCGCACAACGTGCAAACGCCTTTGCGGCGAATCTTTTGCGGTGCAACAAAGGCACTTCGCCTTTATTTTGCTGCAGCAATTGTTGCAGCGCATCATAATCCGCCACATCCACCAGCACCGTCACGCTCTCGTGGTTTTTGGCGGCGGCGCGAATCATCGCCGGGCCACCAATATCGATATTCTCAACCAGCGTATCATAGTCGGTCGTCTTGTTCAGCGTCGCCTCGAACGGATAGAGATTGACGACGAGCAAATCAATCATCGGAATGCGATGTTCAGTGGCCGACGCCATATGCGCCGCATCCTCGCGCCGTGCGAGCAGGCCGCCATGCACCGCCGGGTGCAGGGTTTTCACCCGCCCATCCATCATCTCGGGAAAGCACGTCACCTCGCTCACATCTTTCACCGGCACACGATGCTTGCGCAGCAATTCCGCCGTGCCGCCGGTCGAGAGCAGCTCGATCTTCTGGCTCACCAGAAACTCGGCGAAGGGAATCAACCCGGTCTTATCGGAAACGGAAATCAAGGCGCGGCGGATGGGGTTCGTCATATAAGAGTCTCAGTGTTGGGGTGGTAGAAGCGTATCATAGGGCAACGATTCCAGAGCGCCAGCTCCCCCCTTCGCGGGGTGGCCAAATCGCTCTTGCGATTGGGTGGGGGGAACCATTCCAATATGGTCACTCCCCACCAAAATTGTGAGGGATAATTTTGGCTCCCCCGCGTGAGAGGAGCAGGCGCTCTGGAATCTGTGTATCACGCCGCTGCCTTTTCCTCGGGTTGATATTCGGGAACCACGGCTTGCAGCAAGGGCCGCACGTGAGCTTGCTCGCCCGCCCGCGCGGCATCGATGAGGGCGCGCAACGCGGCAAGAATGGCGAGGCGATCGAGCGTGCGCGCCCGCGCCAGGCGAATCGCTTCATGGCGCGTTTCCATCAGGCTTTCGGCATCGTGGAACAATTCTTCGAACAGTTTTTCGCCCGGGCGCAGGCCGGTGAAGGTGATGGGGATTTCCTCATAGGGCCTGAATCCGGCGAGGCGAATCATCTGACACGCCAGCTCCTCGATGCGTACGGGCTCGCCCATATCGAGCACAAAAATCGGCGCGCGGTCTGCGGTGTCAGCGCCCAGCACCGCCGCTTGCAACACCAGCTGCACCGCCTCGCGGATGCTCATGAAATAGCGCACCATATCCTTGTGCGTCACCGTCACCGGCCCGCCGCGCGCGATCTGCTTCTGAAACAGCGGCACCACGGAACCCGCCGAGTTCAGCACATTGCCAAAACGCACCGTCACGAACCGCGTTGCCGCGCCATCCTGCGCCAGCATCTGGCAATAAATCTCGGCCGCACGTTTGGTCGCCCCCATCACCGAAAGCGGGTTCACCGCCTTATCGGTCGAGATCTGCACCATCGTCGCGACCCCATGCGCCACGCACGCATCCGCCACCTGCTTACTGCCGAGCACATTCGTCAGCACCGCCTGCTCGGGGTTGCTTTCGGAAAGCGGCACATGCTTGATCGCCGCCGCATGGAACACAATCTCCGGCGCGAACCGCGCGAACACATGGGCGAGGTGATCGGCATCGCGCACATCGCCAATCACTGCCTGACGCGCGAGAGAAGGCGCAAGCTCTGCCAGCTCCTGGTCGATGAGATAGAGCTGATACTCGCTCACGTCGAACAACAGCAGCGCCGCAGGCGCGCTGGCCGCAATCTGGCGCACCAGCTCGCTACCGATGGAACCGCCCGCACCCGTGACCAGCACGCGCTTGCCCGCCACAAACGCCCGCATCGCGTCGCGGTCGAGCGTCGCCTGCGGACGGCCGAGAATATCCTCAACCGCAATCGCCCGCACCTCGTGCGCCTGGCTGCCTGCCTTGAGTTCGGCGAGCGACGGCGTGCGCGCGAGGGTCATTCCCCGCGCCTCGGCAAGGGCAAGCAGCGCCTTATACAGCTCGGGCGCAAGGCCTGATTCAGTGATAATAATACGCTGCGCCGGTTTGCCCTTGCGCGCCACTTTCTCGAGGATCTGCGCCGCATCCGCCACGCTGCCATAGATGCGCACGCCATGAATCTCGCGCCCGTGCTGACGCGGGTTTTCATCCACCAGCCCCACCGCGAAATACGGAAAATCAAGCCGCCGCGCCGATTCACGGATGAACATCTCAGCCTGCGACGTCGCCCCCACCAGCAGCACCGGCACCCGCGCGCCGCTACGCGTAATCAGGCGACGAATCAGGTCGCGGTCATGCACCATACGCCACAGCACGCGCGGCCCCATCAGGCACAGCATCAGGGTCATCCAATGGATAAAGGGGATGGAGCGCGGCAAGCCCTCAAGCCGTGTAATGGCAAACATGCCGAGGTAAAATAGCACCAGCGCGAGGCTACCCGCGCGCGCGAGCGTGAACAGGTCGCGCAGCGCCGTATAGCGCCACACGTGCCGATACCCACGACTAATGGCGAGCATCGCCACCAGCAGCAACGCCGAGGCCACCATGCCCTCGACAAGATAGGCTTCAGCGAACGTAAACATCCGCATGCCGAGGCGTAAAAACAGCGCCAGCGCGAAGCTCGCTGCCGCCATCAGCCCATCATGCAGAATCGCGAGGAGATTAAGCCGTGTACGCATCGCCCTCCCCCCGCAAATAGGCATAACCGAGCGTCAACGCTACTAGCACGAAGCTCGCCACCGCGGGCAGCAATGTCCCGTGGCTCGCCGCCGCCGCCATCCCCCAGCCGAGCGGCAACAACAGCGCCACACCCGCAGCTTCCGTGCTGCGGTTGCCCCACATGGCCCCCAGCAGTGCCGCGAGTATCAGCCCGCCATCAAGCGCCAGATAGCTCGGCCCCAGTGCCAGCGGCACCCAGCCCAGCACCAGCGCCCAACGCCAGAAAGGCCCCTGCACCGCCACCATGCGCCCCAGCAGCAACAGGCCCAGCAACGCCGCCGCCAGCAGGCTTTGCTGCAACAACGCTGGCAGTGGCAAGGCGGCCACGGGTGGCACCACCGTCGCCGTCAGCCCTGCCGCCAATACTGGCACCCCCAAGCGCGCCAGTGCCGGAAAATAGGGTGTCAGCGCCAGCGCCTCGGCCACCAGCAACAGCGCCATGCCCACCAGCATCGGCGGTGGTGCGCCCACCACCGTCAGCACCGCCAATGCCGTCACGCTCGCCAGTGGCAGCGGTGGCAACATCACCGGCCGACGCAACACCCGCGCGCCGAGACGTTCCCCCACGCGCCGCGCCAGCGTCGGCAACAACCACGCGGTAAGCGTCAATACCAGGATGTAGGCGGCAATCATGCGATAGCTCTAGCGCGCCACGGCAGGTTTGTCATGTGCTACCGTAACGCCAATCATGAGATAGCCCAAAAGGCAGCGGAGCAAACGAAGCGGTTAAGAGTGAGGCGTCATCCCGGCCAAGCGGAGCGCGTGCCAGGATCTCCCGACGCAGGCAGGGCATAAAACAGGGCGTGTTTCAAACTCAGGCTGCTCCGGGCGATCCCGGGATAAGCCTGGGATGACGCCTCACTTTCTCGCATTCCAAGCGCTTCTTTGCATATCCCCTGGTTGGGGTTACCGCACGCACTGCGCATCCACCCCGCCCGCCCGCGCTGCAATGCTGCCCGCATAGCCGCGCACGTAACTGCTGGGGCGCGCTGCATTCCGCCGCGTGGGGCTTGGCAACATGGCGGCAAGCAGCGCCGCCTCGTGCAGCGAAAGGGTCCGCGCCGATTTATGGAAATAATGCCGCGCTGCTGCTTCCGCGCCAAAAACGCCGTTGCCAAACTCCGCCACGTTGAGATACGCTTCCATGATCCGCCGCTTGCTCCACAGCGCATCGAGCATCAAAGCCGCCGGAATCTCGATGGGTTTACGCACACTCGAATACCCCATCCAGAGGAACAGATTTTTCGCCGTCTGCATCGGAATGGTCGAGCCACCGTGCGACGTATCGTCCTCCATCACCACATCGGAGACGACTTCGCGCATCGCCTCCCAGTCCACCCCATGATGATCGCAGAAGCGCCCGTCCTCCGCCGCAATCACCGCGCGCGGCAGGGCCGAAGCCATGTTCTCGAGGGGCACATAGTGCCGCTCCACATGCCGAAACGTCAGCGCACGCGCCGCCATCAGCAACGAGAAGGGCGGAAAGATCGTGTCATAGACGAACAGAAACGCCCAGAACCCCACCAGCCACAACAGGATGATTTTGATAACGCGCATGGGTGTCCGAGGAGCTATCTCGATTCTCGTAGTCTTGATTCTCGATTCTATCGCGGCAAACTGGACTTCAACATCCAAGCGGCCTTCTCATGCGCGGCGCGGCGTTCGGTCATCAAATCGGCGGTGGCATCATCGCCCGCCTTTTCGGCAGCAGCGAAGGTTTTGGCGACCGTCGCCAGCACCTGTTGCTGGCCATCATAAAGATCGCGCAGCATTTGCTCGGCATCGAAACCGCTATTGCCATCGCGCAGTTTGCTCAGCTTAGTGAACTCGGCATAACTACCCGGCGCTTTCTCGCCGAGCGCCCGTATGCGCTCCGCAATTTCATCGACCGCCGCAAACAGCTCGGTATATTGCCCCTCGAACAGGGCGTGCAACGCACCGAACTGCGCGCCCTCGACGTTCCAGTGATAATTATGGGTCTTGATCATCAGCCCATAGCTTTCGGCCAACAGTTTTTTCAGAGTATCGGTCACGGGTTTGTTCGACATACGTTCCTCCAGTGTGGTGCAGCATCCTACTCCCCAGATACAAAAAAGCCAGCCGTTTCCGGCTGGCTCTCTTGTCGAACAGGGACGTAAGGAACCCTACGCCGCTTCGCCGCTCGGCTGCGCCTCGATCTGAGCCGCGGCCTTTTGCGCCTCGATCTCGGTGTCGCGGCCTTTGGCGATGCGCTTGTAACGCTGAATCGCCGCACCCGTCCCTGCTGGAATCAGACGCCCGACAATGACGTTCTCCTTGAGGCCCCGCAAGCCATCGGTCTTCCCGAGCACCGCGGCTTCGGTAAGCACGCGCGTCGTTTCCTGGAAGCTCGCCGCCGAGATGAAGCTGCGGTTCTGGAGCGATGCCTTGGTGATCCCCTGCAGCACCGGCTGGCCTTCTGCCGTGCGGAAGCCGAGCTTCGCGGTTTTCTCGTTCACCTCGAGGAACTCCTCGCGGTCAACGATTTCCCCAGCGAGGAAGGTGGTTTCCCCCGGCGCCGTGATCTCGATTTTCTGCAGCATCTGGCGCACCACCGTCTCGATATGCTTATCGTTGATGGTTACACCCTGCAGGCGATACACGGCTTGCACCTCGTTCACCATATACTGCGCCAGCGCCTCAACGCCCATCACACGCAGAATATCGTGCGGCACGGGGTGGCCATCCATCAGCAGGTCGCCCTTCATCACCTGGTCGCCTTCATGCACGGTGATGTGCTTGCCTTTCGGAATGAGATACTCAACGCCCTCGCCCGCCGACGCATCCTTCGGACGCACGATCAAGCGACGCTTGTTTTTGTAATCCTTCCCGAACTCAACGACGCCTTCGATATCCGAAATGATCGCGTGATCCTTCGGCTTACGCGCCTCGAACAGCTCGGCCACGCGCGGCAGACCGCCGGTAATATCGCGGGTCTTGCTGCTCTCACGCGGGATACGCGCGAGCACGTCCCCAGCATGCACTTCCTGGCCGTCATCGACCGAAAGAATCGCATCCACCGGCAGGAAGTAGCGCGCCTCAAGCCCGTTCGCGAGCGTGATGATCTCGCCCTTTTTGTCACGCAGCGCGATGCGCGGCTTCAAATCCGCCCCCCGCGTTTGCTGACGGAAGTCGATCACTTTTTTGCTCGCAATCCCGGTGGCTTCGTCGAGCACTTCGCGAAGCGAAACGCTGTCGACGAGGTCGCGGTAATGCGCGAATCCCGAACGCTCGGTGATGATCGGCACGGTGTAGGGATCCCACTCCACGAGCTTGATGCCCTTGGCCACCTTCGCCCCTTCATCCACCAGCAGACGCGCACCATACGGCACTTTGTGGCGGGCTTTCTCACGGCCTTTTTCATCGCGCAGGATCAGCTCGCAGCTGCGGCTCATCACCACCAGGCGGCCTTTGCTATCCTTCACCACGTTTTTGTTGGAAAGCTCGAGCGCCCCGTCATGCGTCGCCTCGATGCTCGATTGCTCGGCACCCCGCTGCGCCGCACCGCCGATGTGGAAGGTCCGCATCGTCAGCTGCGTTCCTGGCTCGCCGATGGATTGTGCGGCAATCACACCCACCGCCTCACCCACATTCACCGGCGTTCCGCGTGCAAGGTCGCGGCCATAGCATTTGCCGCACACGCCATTCTCGGATTCACAGGTGAGCACCGAACGGATCATCATGGATTCGATGCCCGCTTCGTCGAGGGCTTCCACCACTTTCTCATCCACCAGTTGGCCCGCTTTCACGATCACTTTTTCCGTGGTCGGGTGCAGCACATCCTTAGCGGAAGTACGGCCCAGTACTTTATCCGCAAG
>CAZUOS010000028.1:0-9527 GCA_964621415.1 uncultured Azospirillum sp. | reverse complement strand
GATTCAGGGCTGGCTGCAAACAGCAGGTTGCTGCGCTTCCGGTGCTCATGTAGCGCTGCTACACTCCGCTCCGGTTCTCACAACCTACTGTTTTCGCCAAGCCCCGAATCTCGTGACGACACAATCTAACAATCTTGAGCGCGAGGGATTGCAGCGTCGCCCCATTCGCGCTACACCGCGATTTATGGAATCGATGATTACGTTGAATGGCGAGCGCCTCGCTCGTGCCGACTGCGATACGGTAGCCGCCCTGCTCGCACGGCTGGCGCTTGATCCTCGCAAGGTGGCGATTGAGCGCAACCTCGCCATTGTGCCGCGCAGCGCCTATGCGACCACGCCCCTGCTCGATGACGACGCCATTGAAATCGTCGGCTTTATTGGAGGAGGCTAGGCATGCAGATCACCCCATCGAACCCTGCCTCGCCCAGTGTGCATCCCGATCCACTCCTCATCGCCGGACGGCAGTTTACGTCGCGCCTGCTGGTTGGCACGGGGAAGTATCAAACCATGGCCGAAACCCAGGCGGCGATTGCCGCAAGCGGGGCTGAGATCGTGACCGTAGCGCTGCGGCGGGTGAATCTCGCCGATACGGGGGCGGATAGTCTGCAAGCCGCCATCCCGCCTGAGCGTTATACCTATCTGCCCAACAGCGCCGGCTGCTACACGGCCGAGGAAGCGGTGCGCACGCTGCGCCTCGCCCGCGAGCTTGGGGGGTGGACGCTGGTGAAACTCGAGGTGATCGGCGATAAAACCAGCCTGTTCCCGGATGTCGAGGAAACCCTGAAAGCAGCTAAAACCCTAACGCAAGAGGGCTTCGCGGTGATGGTTTATACCAACGACGACCCCATCGCCGCGCGTAAGTTCGAGGATCTGGGCGTTGCCGCCATTATGCCGCTGGCCGCGCCCATCGGTTCGGGCCTGGGCATCCAGAACCCGCTGAACATCGCCATGATCGTCCGCCAATCCTCCGTGCCGGTGCTGGTGGATGCCGGGGTGGGCACCGCATCCGACGCGGCGATTGCCATGGAGTTGGGCTGCGATGGGGTGCTGATGAACACCGCGATTGCCGAAGCGCGCGATCCCGTCGCCATGGCAACCGCGATGCGCCTCGCGGTCGAAAGTGGCCGCCTCGCCTATCGCGCCGGGCGGATGGAGAAGCGCACGAACGCCTCGGCCAGCTCGCCGCAAACCGGGCTGATTGGCATCCGCGCGTGAGGCCGTATCTACAGCTATTGCGCCTGCACGCACCCATTGGCATTTGGCTGCTAGTGCTGCCCGCCCTCTGGGCGGTGGGGCTCGCCGCGCGGCTTGCCGATATGCCACGGCTGATGGCGCTGATGCTGCTTGGGGCCTTTCTCACCCGTGCGGCGGGCTGTATTATCAACGACCTCACCGACCGTCGGCTCGATGCGCGCGTCGAGCGCACGCGCACGCGCCCCCTCGCCGCGGGCACGGTGCCGGTATCGCATGCGGTGGGCCTGCTGATTTTGCTGCTGGCGCTGGCGCTATGGCTGGCGCTGCAACTGCCTGTGGCGGTATTTTATGTGGCGCTGGTCGCGGTACCGATGATCACCGCCTATCCCTGGATGAAACGCCTCACCGGCTGGCCGCAGCTGTTTCTAGGCCTTACCTTCAACCTCAGCGCGCCGATGGGTTGGCTGGCAAGCGGCGCACCGCTCGAGGCTTCCGCCCTGTTGCTCTATGGGGCGAGCGTGCTGTGGACGCTGGGGTATGATACGATCTATGCAGTGCAGGACATGAGCGACGATGCCATCGTCGGCATTCGCTCGAGCGCGCGCACACTGGGCCTTACCCGCCTGCGGCTTTTTGTTGCAGGATGTTATGGGGGCATGCTGCTGGCGCTGGGCGCCATGGGGCTGATGCAGTCTCTCGCTGGCTTTTATTGGGTGGGCCTGGCGCTCGCTGCACTGCATGCCAGTTGGCAGGTGCGCGCCCTGCCTTGCTCGCCCGCCCGCGCGGGCAGGCTGTTTCGTAGTAATGCCTGGCTGGGGCTTATGGTGTTGGCGGGGATTCTCGGCTCCCGCTTGCTGTAAATCGGCATCGCTTGATAAAAATAGTGCTTGGGCTACAAAATCTCCCTTACCAGGGCTTGCGAGGCGGTCGCATTTTTGTCATTCTGTAATCCCTTGTCAGAGATTGCATGTTCCGACGCACGACAGACCTGAAACCGACCGACCAGTATGGCCTTGGCATTTGCGGCTTTCCGCAGAGCTTTATCCAATCGCTGGTGGAGCTGGATCGCGCAGCCCGCACGCGCGAGCAGCAAGCCGCCTTACTACTCTTGAGTATTGATAATCTCGCCATGATTATGTCGGGCTATTCCATGGCGGTGGCCGAAGCGGTGATGGGCGAGCTTTCCACCATCGTGCGCGGGGTGGCAGGCGCCGGTGCACAGGTGGCGCGCGTGCAGCGCGACCAGTTCGGCATCCTGATCGCGGAGATGAACGATTCCGCCGCCGAACGCCTGTGCGACGCGCTGGAGGAGGCTATTCGCTCGTTCAGCTATACTTCGCGCTATGGCGAGCTGCACTGCCTCACTTCGACCTCCTATCAAATCTTGCCCGACGCGTTGAACGACCCCACCGAGATTTTGGGCCGTGCGCTGGTGGCGCTGACGGAGAGTAACGGCGCCAATACGCTGATGGAAGATCATACCAGCGCCGAACACCGCGAGGAAATGGGCCTTGCCAACTATCTCGGTCAGGCGCTGAAAGAGGGTCGCCTGCGTCTTGCCTATCAGCCCATCGTGGATGCGCGCGATGGCCATGTAGCGCATTACGAGGCGCTGCTGCGCCTCTGCTCCGAGGATGGTACGATTACCTCAGCCGGCGCGTTGATTCCCGTCGCCGAGCGCATGGGCTTCATCCCGATGATCGACACGATGGTGCTCGAGAAAGTCGTCACCGAATTGCGGGCGGATGCGAACGTGTCCATCGCCATGAATGTCTCGAACCTGACGATTCAGGATAGCCGCTGGCTGACCCTCCTCACCGAGCTGATGTCGGTAACGCCGGAGATTGCGCCGCGCCTCACGGTCGAGATTACGGAGACCGCCGTGCATGGCGACCTCAAGCACGTCGCCCGCTTCTGCGCCGAGGTGCAGGCGCTCGGGTGCCTCGTCGCGCTGGATGATTTCGGCTCGGGCTATACGTCGTTCCGCCAGCTCAAAACTCTCTCGATCGATTACGTGAAAATCGACGGCGCCTTCATCCGCGACCTGACCGACAATGCCGATAGCCGCTTGTTCGTGAAAATCCTGCTCGATTTCACCCGTGGGTTCGGTTTGCGCTCCGTCGCTGAGTTTGTCGAGAACGGCGAAATTGCCAAAATGCTGATGGATCTCGGGGTCGATTACCTGCAGGGCTATTATTTCGGCAAGCCCAGCAACACTCGCCCCTGGGTGAAAGAGCAGTAGGAAATCCCCCTATTCCACATGCACCGTGGGGCGGACGGAAAGTCCCGGCCCCAGCACCACCTCCGGTGGGATGGGGGTATCGATGAGGATTTTCACTGGTACACGCTGTACAATCTTCACGAAATTTCCGGTAGCGTTCTCGGGTGGCATGGCCGAGAAGCGCGCGCCCGTGCCTTGCTGAATACTGTCAACATGCCCTTCGAGCATGAGGCTGGGGTAGGCGTCCACCCGCACATCCACCTTCTGCCCGGGCCGCATGTGGGTGAGCTGCACCTCCTTGAAATTGGCGACCACCCAGCGTTCCGTACCCACCAGGGTGAGGAGCGGATCGCCCACCTTCACATAGGCCCCGGCTTCGGCCGTGCGCAGGGTAACGGTGCCCTCCACAGGCGCGAGGATAGCAGTATCCGCCAACTCGCGCTCCGCCAGCGACACGGCGGCTTTGGCGCTCAGTAAGCTGGCAGCGCTCGAGGCTTCGGCGGTGGCGGCGTTATCAACCTCTTTCTGCGTCGTCGCGAGCTTACCGAGCGAGCGCTGGCGCTTGGCGTTCACGGCAGCGTTCGCGGCTTCTGCCTCGGCCGAGGCGAGGGCCGCCTTGGCCGCATCCAGCCGCCATTGATAATCGCGCACATCCAGCGTCAGCAAGGGGTCGCCCGGTTTCACCCCCTGGTTATCGTTCACCGCCAGCGTGGCGATATAGCCTGCCACTTTGGGGCTAATCACCACGGTGCGCGCTTCTATCGTCGCATCGTCCGTGCGCTCTACCCCGCGCCCTGCCAGCCAATAGAAAAATACGCCCGCCAGCACGGCCAGCAGCAGCAATCCAATCCGCAGGAAACGAGGGTTCATAAGGGCTTTCATGAGGTTAATCTTGGTGTGGCGCGCCCGACAGGATTCGAACCTGTAACCGTCCGCTTAGAAGGCGGGTGCTCTATCCAGTTGAGCTACGGGCGCGCGCCCGGCTACTCATACGGCAGCAAAAAACCGCTGACAATGCGAATATTTGTCGCTAGAACGGCGGCCATCGATGCGCGTTTCACCTCCTACTCTCCGTGGTTTATCATGAATAAGAAGCCTATTCTGGTGTTTTTCGGTGTTTTCTCTGTGTTGCTCGCGGCCTATGCGGCGGCCTGGTATGTGCTTTCGGGACAAGCGGTTGCCCGCACGCAGGAGCATCTGGCGCAGATGGGCCAAACGACGAACCGCGCCATGCAGATCACCCTCTCGGCCGAGCAGGTGGTGCGCACGCCCTTCCCTGCCATTGGGGTACGCTTAATCAATGTGCAGAGCCATTTCCTTCCGGCGGCGGAGGCGGGAGCGAAGGCGCTGCGTATCGACGCTGCGTTTCAAGGGCAGGTCGATGTGGTGACGGATTATCCACGCAAACAACTACGGACTCTGACTGATTTCTCGAGCGCCCGCGTAACCTTGCATCAGAACGATACCGAGACCGTCTACCAATCCGAAGGGGCGGTAAAAGGCGCTGTCGTGCTTACGACCCGGCATTTCAATGGCTTCCAGCGTTTTGCCGAACTGGGCAGCACCAAGGATAACACTAAAATCGAAGATGCGCTGAAAGCAGCCTTTGCGGAGCTCGCCGGGTTACGGATGGATGTTGCGGGCTATCGCCTCAAGGACGCGCAAGGCAATGTATTCCTTGGCAGCGAGGGCGGCCAGTTCCATCTCGTAAACCGCTCTACCCCAGCGCAGATCGACTTCGATCTCGCCATGGATTTCAAAGCGATCGAGATCTCCTCTGCCTATTATACGGCGATGATTGCGGCGATGCCGCAGAACCTGGTCGCCAGCACGCCGTTCGATATGAACGAGATGCCGTTTTCGCAAACCCGCGCGGGCAAGCAGGATACCCGCCTCGACGCTACCGTGACCATGCCCACCCCGGAAGGCGGCAAAGCGCCGGATAATTTCCTGCTGGATGCACGCACGCTCTATCTCAAGAATAATTACTTTACGCTGCAGATGCCGACCCATATCGCGCTCAGCCGTGAAACGCATAAGCTCAGCATCAAGCAGGATTGGTCGTTCGAGGTGACGCCCGCCGCCGCCGCAGAAATGCAGCGTGTGATCGACTCGACCGCGCAACTCTCGGCGAAAATGCAAGCGCTGAAGCCGGGCTGCAACGCAGGCACCCCCACCCCCGACTGTGCGCCCAGCGCCCCGGGCGGCATGTCGCCCGAGTTGCGGCAAAAAATTACGGAAGCGCTGCCGACGCTTTCGACCCTGGGGCCGATCACGCTTGCCATGGATGTCGAGACCGTGATTCCGGAAGCAGCCGCCGGCGGCAAGACGGATGCGGTGGCCCCGGGAATCATCGTGCGTAACTACGACCTGAACCATAAACGCTGGGGGATTGGCATCACCGGTAACGCCACGGGCGAGGGCAGCACGAAGAAGATGGACTTTACCATTGTCTGCCGCAAATGCGCGAGCCTGACGCACGACCTCTACACCACCGCACAGCAGGCGAGCGAGGCGCTCCACCTTGCCGCGCCCGAGAAGCCCCTGCCCTTTACCGTTACGCAGGCGATGCTCACGGGCGTCAATCAACTGCTCGGCCAATATGGCAAGCTGGATACGGTGAGCGGCGATATCCGCTTTGTGATCAGCACGCCGCAAGCCGGGGATATACGGATTAACGACCGCCCTGTCGGCGAATTTGCGATGCAGTTCATGACGCTGTTCATCCCGCAACCGACAGAAGGCGGGGCATTGCCGCATTAGCATCGACACAGGAGACAGAGGATGAGCCAGCGCGCCTTCACCATTGGCATTATACAGATGAAAATGGCTGCCGACCCCGCCACCAACCTGGCCGAGGCCGAACGCTGGCTGCGCGAAGCCAAAAAGCAAGGCGTGGAAGTGGCCTGCCTGCCGGAGCTGTTTGCCAGCTATTATTTCTGCCAAAGCGAGAATCACGATTTCTTTAGCCTTGCGGAGAGCATTCCCGGTGGCCCCAGCTACCTGCGCATGCAGGCGCTTGCCAAGGAACTGGGCATGGTGATTGTTGCGAGCCTGTTCGAGCGGCGCTGCCCCGGCATGTATCACAACACCACCGTGGTGTTCGACGCGGACGGCACGGATCTTGGCATCTATCGCAAGATGCATATTCCGGATGATCCGCGTTACTATGAGAAGTTCTATTTCACCCCCGGCGATACGGGCTTTAAAAACTTCGACACAAAGTTTGGCCGTATTGGCGTGCTCATTTGCTGGGATCAGTGGTTCCCGGAGGCGGCGCGCCTCACCGCCATGCAGGGGGCGAGTGTCATTTTCTATCCCACCGCCATTGGCTGGCACCCGGCCGAGAAGGATCTCTACGGCGAAGAACAATGGAACAAATGGCAGACCGTGATGCGCGGCCACGCCGTTGCCAATAACGTTTTCATTGCCGCCCCGAACCGGATTGGCCTCGAACCGCACGACGATGGCGGCGCGCTGGAGTTCTTCGGCCATAGCTTCATCTGCGACACGTCGGGCCGCTATATCGAACAGGTGGACGAGCATTTCGAGGGCATTCTGCAAGCGATCGTGGATCCGAACAAGGTCGAGAAACAACGCCAATACTGGCCCTTCTTCCGCGACCGCCGTATCGACGCCTACGCGCCGTTGCTGGGGCATCCGACGCGTGGATCGTAAGCGGTGCGGGCATCGTATCGGGATCTATAGTCCTTTGAACGAATCATTTACCAGTTTGTTGCTGGAGACACAGGCCACATGACCCACCACGCACCACGCACCACACCCCACGCACCGCTCTCCATGCCCGCCGAATGGGCACCGCAGGATCGCATCTGGCTGAGCTGGCCGCATGCGCGGGCGGATTGGCCGGGTAAATTCGCGCCGATTCCGTGGGTATTCGCCGAAATGGTCCGGGTGATTACGGGCAGTGGCCAGCGCGTCGGGCTGCTGGTGAAGGATGCCGCCGCCCGCGCCGAGGCCATGGAACATCTCGACCGTGCGGGCGCGGTCCTCGAGCTGGTTGATCTGCTCGAGGTGAGAACCAACCGTGGCTGGATGCGCGATGCCGGGCCGATCTGGGTGAAAGCGGCGGATGGCGGGCTCGTGGCCCTCAACTGGGGATTCAACGGCTGGGCAAAATACCGCAATCATCGGCTGGATAATCAGATTCCGCCGCAGGTAGCTGCCTTCACCCGCCACAAAACCCTGGTGCCCACCCACAAAGGCAAGCCGGTAGTGCTCGAGGGGGGCGGGGTCGAGGTCGATGGCGCCGGCACGGTGATCGTGACCGAGGAGTGGCTGCTTTCGGATACGCAAATCCGCAATCCCGGTTTCACCCGCGCCGATTATGAGGCCGTGTTTGCCCAGTATCTCGGCGCGCAACACACGGTGTGGCTCGAGGCCGGAATCGTGGGCGACGATACGCACGGCCATGTGGACGACATCACGCGCTTTGTATCGCCCGGCAACGTGGTCACGGTGATGGAGTCTGACCGTCGGGATGCGAATTACCCCATTCTGCGTGCCAACCGCGAACGTCTGGGCCGCACCAGCCTCAACATCACCGAGCTGCCCATGCCGCGCCCGGTGCTGTTCGAAGGGCAGCGTTTGCCTGCGTCCTATGCTAATTTCCTCATCTGCAATCACGTGGTGCTGGTGCCGGTCTTTAACGACCCCGCCGATAGCCTCGCGCTGCAGACGCTCGAGGGCTGCTTCCCCACCCGTTCGGTGGTGCCTATCTATGCGCGCGATCTGGTGTGGGGCCTCGGCACGTTGCATTGCCTCAGCCAGCAGCAGCCGGTGTAAGCCGCACCCTTGCACTTCAAACAGAAGCTGCTAAGGAGGGGCGACGCGGGTGTAGTTCAATGGTAGAACGGCAGCCTTCCAAGCTGCATACGTGGGTTCGATTCCCATCACCCGCTCCAGGGCACCTCTATTAACCGCTTTTTTGGGCATCTGCTTCGTCACATCAAAATAAAAAATCCTCAAATAGCGCTGCTATTCTGCGGTTCTTTATTTCGCTGTTCCTAGCATCTGCTCCAAAAAATTTGGTTAATAGAGATGCCCTGCACTTTTATAAAACTGTTTCTTATGGCACATGCACATCACCACCACCCTCACCACCATGATCCGCACCTCGCGGGCCATGAGGGGGCCGTGCTGGGTGGGGCGCATGGCCGCCTGATGCGGCTTTCGACCTATGCGTCGGTGAGCGTCGCCACGCTGCTACTCACCGCCAAGCTCATCACCTGGTGGAAGACGGATTCGCTCGCCATGCTGTCCTCTTTCACCGATTCGGTGTTCGATGTGGTGATGTCGATCATCAACCTGCTCGCGGTGCGTTACGCGCTGAAACCGGCCGATGACGACCACCGGTTCGGCCATTCGAGCATCGAGGATATCTCTGGCCTCACGCAATGCGGCTTCATTCTCGCGGCCATGGCGATGATTGTGCTGCAATCGATCGAGCGTCTGGCCAACCCACATCCGGTGCTCGAGAACCCCATGCTCGGGATCGGCGTCAGCCTCGCGGCGATTGTGCTCACCAGCGTGCTGGTGGCGTTTCAGGGCTATGTGGCGCGGCGCACCAAGTCGCTGATTGTGGCGTCCGATCGGCTGCATTACCTGGGCGATATTCTGTTCAATATCGGCGTGCTGGTGGCGTTCGTGCTCAGCAGCCATTTCGGCTATGCCTGGGCCGATGCGGTGATCGCCATTATCATCGCCATCGTCGTGCTGTGGGGCAACCGCACCATTGGCATTCGCGCGTTTCATAACCTGATGGACCGCGAAATGCCGGACGATGAGAAAAAGCTCATCCTGAGCCTGATCGATGAAACGCCCGAGATTCAGAGCTATCACAACTTAAAAACGCGCTATTCCGGCACCAAGGCCTTCGTGCAGCTGCATATCGATATCGATGCTGAGCTCAATTTCCGCGATGCCCATGCCATCACGGATCGGCTTGAAAAACGTATCATCAACGCGTTCCCGGGCGCGGATGTCATTGTGCATGCCGACCCGGCAGATCATGCGTAGCGATCGCGTTTAGCGCACACCCACGCCGAGATGGAACACCTCCATCAGCTTGCGCGAGAGCAGCGTCGTCAGC
>CAZUOS010000027.1:5919-9666 GCA_964621415.1 uncultured Azospirillum sp. | reverse complement strand
CCCGCCGCGCTTTCACCTCACCGCCTGCTTCGCCCCCATCAAAGGCGGGCGGCTCGAAACCATCCTCGAGAAAGCGACCGAACTGGGTGCCAGCGAGCTGCAACCCGTCCTCACCGCGCGCACCATTGTCGATAAAGTCAACCTCACACGGGCGGAAGCCATCGCCCGCGAAGCCGCCGAGCAATGCGAGCGCCTCGACTGGCCAGCAATCCGCCCACCGATCAAGCTCGCCACCCTGCTGGGCCAATGGCCGGCCGAGCTACCCTTGCTCTATGGCGACGAAAGCGGCAGCGCCCCCAGCATCCGCGACCTCACCACCACGCCGCCCCCCGGTGCGCCGCTACCCGCCTGGGCAGTGCTCACCGGCCCCGAGGGCGGCTTCACGCCCGAGGAGTTCGCAGCCCTGCGCCACCTGAAGGCAGCGCGCGGCGTGTCGCTCGGCCCACGCATCCTGCGCGCCGATACGGCCCTCATCACCCTCTGCGCCACCACCCTCCTCGCCTGGGGCGACTGGCAGGAGCGCCCACGATTCCCTCTTTTCGGAGCACCCCAATGATACACGCCGCCCTGCAATCCAGCGCCAGCCAAAGCCCTGTGATGGAGATTCTGCAACAGCTGGGCGCCACCCGCGGCCCGGAAATTCGCGCCTGGCTTGCGGCCCGGGCGGTGGAATCCGGCGCGCCGTTTTACGCCTCGGTCGATGTGCGCCATGCAGGCTATAAGCTCGCGCCGGTCGATACCAACCTGTTCCCCGCCGGGTTCAACCAGCTCTCGGCCGCAGCCTGCCTCCGCGCCGCTGAGCGCGTGCGTGCCCGCCTCGCCCCGCGCTTTGGCAGCGCCCCGCGTGTGCTGCTGATCCCCGAGAACCACACCCGCAACACCGGCTATATTGATAATCTCGCGGCGCTGATTGGCATTTTGCAGCAGGCGGGCTGCGCGGTGGAGCTGGGCAGTTTGCTCGCGACCGACGCCCCGATCGAAGTCGCGACCTCCACCGGCGAAACGCTCCGCGAAATGCCACTCACCCGCCATGGCAGTTTGCTGAAAGCCGCCGATGGCTTCTGCCCGCAGCTGATCCTCCTCAATAACGACCTCACCTCCGGCCTGCCGGAATTGCTGCGCGGCGTCAGCCAACCCATCAAGCCGCGCCCAAGCCAGGGCTGGCACCGTCGCCGCAAATCCATCTATTTCCGCGCCTACGACACGCTGGCGCGCGAGTTCGCCATGGCGTTCGACCTCGACCCCTGGCTCCTCACGGCCGAGTTCCACCAATGCGGCCGGGTCAATTTCGGCGAGCGTCAGGGCCTTGAATGCGTCGCCGTGGGGGTCGAGAAAGTGCTGCATAACATTCGCACCCATTACGCGCGCTATGGCATCGCCCGCGAGCCGTATGTCTATGTGAAGTCCGACGCGGGCACCTATGGCATGGGCATCATGACCGTGAAATCCGGCGACGAAATGCTCGAGATCAACAAAAAAATCCGCAACAAAATGAACACAATTAAAGAAGGTGTGCAATCGACGGAGGTCATCATCCAGGAAGGCGTGCCGACGGTGGATCTAGTCGAGGGCGCGCCCGCCGAACCGATGGTCTATCTTGTCGATGGTCACGCCGTCGGCGGCGCATACCGGGTGAACGACGCGCGCGATGCAGAAGGCAACCTCAACGCGCAAGGCATGCGCTTTGTGGGGATGTGTGACGCCGCCGAACCGCACGACGCCCACCACACCCCGCTGCCGGAATGCCAGTTCGGTGCCTTGGGCCTCATCGCCAGCCTCGCCAGCCTCGCCGCCCCGCGCGAGGAATATGGCGAGGGCTATTCGATTTAGGGGCCTTTTGCGTAGGGTAGCCTTATGAAGACGGGAAGCGCGAGATAGCGCAGAAGAAGGATTGTCATCGCGAGACGAGCCCGGGATCTCCCGATGCAGGCAGAGCATAAACGACGTTTTTTTAGACTCAGGTGGTGTCAGGAGATCCCGGGACGAGCCCGGGATGACAATCCCTCTTCTTTGTTTTTCTCATAAGGTTAGCTATACCAACGCTTGACAGCTTAGCTAAGCTTAGCTAAGCTAACCGCATGGAAGTCAATATCCACCAGGCAAAAACTGAACTCTCCAAGCTCATCGCGGCGATGGAGGCGGGCGAGCACGTCATCATCAAACGTGCCGGCAAGCCCGTCGCGCGGCTGGTGCCACCAAACGCCGACCCGTCACTGACCACCCTGCAAGCCGAACGCCATAGCCTCTCGGGCTGCATGAAGGGAAAGCTCATCCTGAGCGATGATTGGGAGAACGATCTGCCCGAAGATATGTGGGAACATCTCCACCCGGATGCCGAGTAGCCCATGCGTGGATATTTGCTGGATACCAACGTGCTGATCTGGGAGCTTGAGAGCCATCCACGCCTTGAAGGGCCTATCCGCGAGCTGTTTCATAGCGGCGCTCCCTGCTGGGTCAGCATCGTCAGCCTATGGGAGATGACGATCAAGGCATCGCTTGGCAAGCTGCAGCCACTGGACCCCATGCTCTCCACGCGGCTCGAGCGGGCGGGCTTTACCCTGCTGCCGATCGATTGGATGCATCTGGGATATTTGCAAACCCTGCCCCATCACCACCGCGACCCGTTCGACCGCCTGCTGGTGGCCCAGGCGCAGGCCGAGCGGCTCACCATCCTCACCGCTGATCGCGCCATCCTGCAGTATGACGTTGCCACGCGCGCCGCATAGATTATAAGCTCCTCACACTTCAAGGAGTCCGTATGAATGCCCACCGCGATACCACGATTGCCATTCTCATGTTCATGGGGGTGCTGCTTGGCAACGTCATCATCTTCACCATTGTACCGTTTCTGAGCGCGCCGGATCTCGCGGAGCTTCGCATTCATGCCGGGCAAATGCTGGGCTTCACGTTCCCAGACATTCACGCGGTTGACCCTGCTATCGGGCAGCCTCTTGTTGCCCCCATTCACGCCTTCCAGATCATGCTGTGCTATAGCGCCATCGCGGTTGCCTGCATGCTGCCATGGGCATTCAAACAAGGGCTCGCGGGCCTCAAAACCACCCGCCTGAAGGATTACACTGCGCGTGGCCTGCTGGAATATGGCTCCTTCACCCTGTCGTTTTATTCGCTGGGCTATCTCGGTGAATATTTCACCCTGCCGATGCACACGGCGCTCAATTTCATCACGCCGATTTTTGCCACGCTCGCCACCATTTTCATCCTGAAGGAGCGCAGCCATCTTCATACCTGGGTTGCCCTCATCGCCGGCATTGCGGGCGTGCTCATCATCACCCGTCCGGGCATGATTCCGCTCAGCCCCGGCGTGTTTTATGTGCTCGGTGCAGCGCTCGGCTTCTCGCTCTGCGGGGTGGTTATCAAGCGTCTATGCTCCACCGAGTCTTCGCAGCATATCGCCTTTTACATGCTGGCCATGACAACCGTGCTCGCCTTGCCGTTGGGCCTCACGCATTGGGTGAATCCCGGCCTCGATGGCTGGTTCTGGCTCACGCTCATCGGCGTGATTGCCTTTCTGCAGCAGGTCTATGTGGCCCGCGCCATTGCCAAGGTGCCGTTCATGGTGCTGATTCCGATCAATTTCGTCTCGCTGGTGTTCTCGACCGTCGCGTCCTACCTCGTCTATGGCCGCCTGATCGACCAATGGACACTCGGCGGCGCTGTCATCATTCTGCTCAGCACCGTCTATAACGCCAACCGCAACCGGGCCATGGCGCGCGAAGTGCAGGTGGC
>CAZUOS010000027.1:0-5819 GCA_964621415.1 uncultured Azospirillum sp. | reverse complement strand
CCGTTGCCACACCAGCGTCACCCAATCGCCTTGCGTCAGGCGGAGTGACAGCGCAAGCCCGAGGCCTTCATACGCGGCGCGGAGCGTTGCTTCCTGCCACAGCAGCATGCCGCTCAAGATCAGCACGCCGTCTTCCGCCAGCAGGGCCACCGCTTCGGCGGCGAGCGCCAGCAACGGCTCGGCCAGAATATTCATCACGATCAGGTCGAACGGCGCTTCGGCACGGATGGTGGGGTGGTCGAACCCCGGCGCCACGAGCGCCAGCACCCCCGGCGCGGCGCTGCCCGCCGCGCGCGCGGGAACTGCGTTCGCCTGCCTGTTTTCCTCAAGCATTTCGATAGCGGAATGAGCAATATCCACCGCCAGCACGGGGCAGCGGAACCGCTCATACATCGCAAAACTGAGAATGCCCGACCCCGCCCCCATATCGCAGGCAAGGCGCGGCGAAAACACCGCCGGGTCGATCGCCTCGAGCGCTGCCAGGGTGCAAGCCGTGGTGGGGTGCCGCCCATCGCCAAACCCGCCTGCCCCTGCCGCTAAATGATAGGTTTTCATTGCTGTTACACACGCGCCAACATTCGTTGCAGCCGATGCGTATAGGTATGCTCGGCCAGCACCCGCGCCCGTGCCCGTTCGGCCATTTGCTCGGCGGCGAGGGGGTCGCGCAGCAAGCGCTGATAGGCGGCCACCGCTTCCTCGGCCTGGGTGAAGCACGCGATCTCGCGCTCTGGCTCGAACAGTGCCTCGATGCCGGGGCGATGCTCCACCAGTTGCGGCACGCCATAGCCTGCCGCCTCGAAACTGCGCATATTGGTGCCTGCGCGTACCACCGCCGCATGAATATTCAGCGACAGCCGATAGCGCGCATAGACCTGCCCCATCGCCGCGATGGAAAGGGTAGGGCGGAACCGCGTTGGGTGTGCTCTCGCCAGCCGGTGCTTCAGGAAATAATTGCCATACACCGTGCAATCCACCCCGTGCGCATAGAGCGCCTCGAGATACGCGGTGCGTTTTGCATCCCGGTTGGCGATAAAACACATCGCCCGTGTGGGGGTGCGTGGGGTTGCTGCAGGGCGGTGCATCTCGGGGTCCATCGCAAACGGTAGAACCTCGGCATACCGATCCTCGCCCACGCTGGCGCGCACCTCGGCTGCATAGCCGGGGTCGGAAAAGAACACGTGTCCCATCACCGCCGCTAGCGCGGGGGAAATGCGGCCATCATCCACCAACCATACGCAATGCTTATCGGCCGCAGCCCGCAAGCCTGCAAATACTTCCAGGGGGTGAATAAAAATCGCGGCATCGTAGGGAATCGCCTCGATGCGCTGCAATAATGCCGCGTCATACCCGCGCTTATCACGCGCCCGGGCGAGGCGACCGGCGAGCGTTGTCGGCCGCGTGGCGACGTAATGCACCCGCTCGGGCCCGAGCCACGCCCGCGCCGCCTGCGCCAGATAATCCGCCAACCCGCCCTGCCAAGGCTTCGCCACAATCAGCAGGGTAGGGAGCGCTTTCACCATGGGTACTTATTTCTTCAGCGCGTCGCGGATTTCACGCAACAGCAGCACGTCCTCGGGCGTGGGGGCGGGTGCCGCCGCTTCCGCTTTCACCAGACGATCTTTCAGTTTGTTCACATTCTTCACCAGCAGGAACACCACAAACGCCACGATCAGGAAGTTCACCACGGCGTTAATGAAGAGGCCCACTTTCAGCACCGGCGCCCCGGCTTTCACCGCATCGGCCATGGTATCGAAATGCTTGGTCGGGTCGAGGTTCACATAGTAGGAAGAAAAGTCCAGCCCGCCGCTGAAAATACCGATGATCGGGTTGATGATATCCGCCACCATCGAGTTCACAATGGCCGTAAACGCCGCGCCGATGATGATCCCCACCGCCATATCAACCACGTTGCCCTTGGCAATGAAGGCTTTGAATTCCTTGAGCATATGCTACCTCGCACTGACGGGTTTGGCGCGCGGGCCATGGGTAAAGCCTGGAGCGGGTAAGGGGAATCGAACCCCTGTCTAAAGCTTGGGAAGCTTTCGTTCTACCATTGAACTACACCCGCGCTGGGCCGCACGTTCTAGCAAAGTTTTACCAAGATGCAAGCGGCGCTTGCGCCCGAGGCTTCGCTCGTTATAGATACAGACGGATTCACTTCTATCACGATTGCCCCACCATGGAAAAAATACCGATGACCGCGCTCGGCTACGAGCGTTTGGAGAAAGAACTGAAAAACCTGAAATCTGTCGAGCGTCCGGCGATCATCGCGGCGATCTCGGAAGCGCGCGCCCATGGCGATCTCTCCGAGAACGCGGAATATTCTGCCGCCAAAGAGAAGCAAAGCTTCATCGAAGGCCGCATCCAGGAGCTGGAGGCCGTTATTTCCCGTGCCGAAATCATCGAGGTTGCACGCCTCTCGGGCGACAACATCAAGTTCGGCGCCACCGTCACCATCATCGACGAAGAGAGCGAAGAAGAACTCACCTACCAGATCGTGGGCGACTACGAAGCCGACATCAAACGCAACCTTATCTCCACCTCGGCCCCCATTGGCCGCGCCCTGATCGGCAAGAAGACCGGCGCGAGTGTGGAAGTGGCAACCCCCAAGGGCGCGCGTTTCTACGAAGTGCTGAAGGTGGAGTTTAAGTGAACCCTTCAGCGGCAGCGGCAGATCCTCTTCACGTGCGCCACGAACGTGCCGCCCCCGCCGCCGCCCCTGTTCTTTGGGGTTTGGTCGATGATCGCGTTGGCCACACGGGGCAGGTGCTTGGGGTGCTGGCGCGCCTAAACACGCCCTATCTCATCAAGCGGTTGGAGTTTACACGCTGGGCGGCGCTTCCGGCCTCGGTGCTTGGCCCATCGCTACGCGGGGTCGATCGTGCCACGCGCGCCGCGCTCGCGCCGCCTTATCCCGCGCTGGTCATCGCCGCCGGGCGCCGCATGCTGCCGGTGCTGCGCTATATCAAGCGCCAATCGCCCAGCACCCGCACGGTTTACCTGATGAAGCCCGAGCTGGACCGCGACCTCGACCTCGTCGTCGTCCCGGCGCATGATGCGGTGCCAAATGCCCCGCACCACCACACCACCCTGGCACCGCTGCACGCCACCACACCGGAATTGCTCGCCCTCGCCGCGCGCGAGTGGGAGGCACGGTTCGCCCATCTGCCGCACCCGCGTGTGGTGCTCAGCATCGGTGGCAGCACCCAGCAGGGGAGCTATCGCCCCGAGCATTGGCACGAATTGCTGCGCCGGGCGATCCTGCTCGCCGGGGCGCGCGGCTCGTTGCTCATCACCACCAGCCGCCGCACCCCGGCGCAGGCGCTGCCTATCCTCTCTGCCATCCCGGATGGTGTCCCGCATAGTTTCTATCGCTGGGAGGCGCATAGCGAAAACCCCTATCACGCCATGCTGGGCCTGGCCGATGCGGTGATCGTCACTGGCGATTCGCTGTCGATGTGTACCGAGGCGTGTGTCACCGGTAAGCCGGTCTTCATCTATGCCGTGCCGGAAGTGGCCCCCGCCAAGCATCGCGCCTTACACCAAACCCTCTACAGCCACGGCCTCGCCCGCCCGCTCGACGACCATGCCTGCCTCGGCTGGCGTCCCGACGATCCCTTGAACGACCTCGAACCCGTGGCCCACACGATCCGGCATCGCTTCGCCGAGTTGTTTCACCACGCCTGAAAACCAGTCTCCCTTATGAAACGCTGTTTTCTTCGTGTCTCCAACAAGCCCCAAGGACTCGACGCCGCTTGCGCTGCCCTACAAGCAGGTGTGCATCGGCACGATGTCCTTGAGGCGGCGATTCGCGCCCTCGAGATCGACCCTGCCGACGATAGCGTAGGCTATGGCGGATACCCCAACCTTCTCGGTGTTATGGAACTTGATGCTGTCTTTATGGACGGCAATAGCCGCACCTGCGGGGCCGTTGCAGGCGTAACGCATTATCTGCCGGTACGAATCGCCCGTGCCTTGATGGAGCAGAACCTACACACATTGTTGATCGCCGATGGCGCCGAGCACTTTGCCGCCGCCTGTGGCTTACCGCCTGAGCCGACGCTCTCCGATTCGCAGCGTGCCGCCTGGCAATCCACCATTGCTCCTTGGCTCGACCAAGCCTCGCCCACTTCCTGGATGGCAAAGATACGCACCATGGCTGCCAGCCGCTGGGATAATTTCGATACCACCCTCATGCTCGCACAGGATGCCCATGGCATGTCTGCCGCCGGAAGCACCGCCGGCTGGCCCTATAAATATCCCGGCCGCGTGGGCGATACCGCCGTCATCGGTGCAGGGATGTATGTCGATAGCCGTTACGGCGGTGCCGCGTGCACCTATACAGGCGAAATGTCAATCCGCAGCGGCACCGCACGCTTAGTTGTAGAGCAGCTTCGTGCCGGAAGAAGTCCCGAGGCCGCCGTGCGTAATGCCCTGGAGGACGTGCAAGCCCTTACGGGCGGCGTGATGCGCACGCTAGTGGTGCATGCGCTCAATGGCGAAGGCGAGGCTTATGCTGCCGCCCTTCACGCCCAATACCCCATCGCCTACCATTACTGGTGCGAGGGAATGGCGCAACCCGTGCTCCGGCCCGTGGCCACAATTGCCACATAGAAGCGCAAAGCGCCGCCCTCTATTTCTGCTTCTCCAGCGGCGCGCTCGAGATCGGGTCGGCCGGGGCCACCGTGCTGTCCGAGCCATAAACCGGGCCGGTATTAATCTCCGGCTGGTCGGCGGTTGCCGGGCTGGCTTTCACGGCGCTGCCCATGGTGCCATCGGCTGCGGTGCTGGGGTGCGGGGTGCTGGCGTTAATCTGCAAATGGCTCACCACGCGCTTCACACCCTTGGTGGTGCGCGCAATGCTGAGGGCTTTATCCAGCTCGGTCTGGTCTTTCACCCGACCAATCAGATAGGCTACCCCGTTGGTCACATCCATCGAGTAGTTAATCACCCACACGCCTTTGGTAATCAGCAGCCGTGCCTCGAGATTGCGCTTCACGATCGAATCGCCGGCGGTGTCGAGCAGGTCGGCATTCGGGTTCACCACCAGCTCGTTAATCACTTCGCTCACGCCTTTGGCTTTCCAGCTGAGGGCCACGGCGCGGGCGGCATCTTCCTGCGCTTTCACGTTCCCCGTCAGCATCACCCGTGCATAACGCACGTTGAAGGTGACATGCCCCAGCAGGTCGGCCGCATCGGCCTGCAAGAACTGGTTGGTGAGGTCGGTGTAAATCACCGTATCATCGACTTTACGCCCGACCGAACGATTTTCGGCGACGGTAATTCCAGTTTCGGTGCCTGTGGCCAATAGCGCGGTGACGCAACCGCTCAGCAGAAATGGAACCAAGGCCAGTGCAAGAATCGAACGCATAGCGAACCCTCCCAAATGAATCATGAGGGCATTGCTAGCGCAAAGCAAAGGCGTTGACAAGATGCTGCGGCCAAGTCCCACGCGCCAGCAGCACCGCATCAAAGCGTGGCGCATACGCCTGATAGGCCGGATGCGCCTGAAGGAACCACTCCGCCGCACGGGCAATCCGCGCTTGCGAGGCCGCCCGAATCGCCCCCGCCGCCTCTGCCATCACGGCGCGCGCCTTCACCTCCACAAACACCAGCTGGTTGCCGCGCCGCAGAATCAGGTCAATCTCGCCCACTTTGGTTTTATAGCGTCGCGCCACCGGCCAATAACCCTGCAGCATCAGCCACAGCAATGCCACCCATTCCGCCCACACCCCGCGCCGATAGTTGCTGATGCGGCGTCTATTTCCCATCGCGCAGTTCCAGCGCTCTCGCATAAACTTCGCTTTTGGGCCTGCCCG
>CAZUOS010000026.1:0-10030 GCA_964621415.1 uncultured Azospirillum sp. | reverse complement strand
GGCTTCCAGAGCCTATAGCTCCCCCCTTGAGGGGGAGCCAAAATCGTCCTTCACGCTTTTGGTGGGGGGATAATTTTTTAGATCGGTTTCCCCCCACCAAAACCCAAGAGGGTTTTGGCTCCCCCTCAAGGGGGGAGCTATAGGCTCTGGAAGCCCAACCATTCCTCAATTCTTCAATTCCTCATTTCCCCACTCCCCTACACGTGATAGTTCGGATTGAGTGCCCCGTTCACCGGGCGTTTGGGGCCGCAGGGGCTGTTATCTGCCCCCACACAGGGGCTTTTCAGCACTTCCACCTTTTCGGACGCGCAGGCCGCTAGCAACAACGGCAGCGCGGCAACCATCAGCATACTCATGAGACGCATAGCCCCCTCCTCTCGTTGCCGCGTATAGGACACCGAATGAGTGGCCGCGTCAAGTCATCCGCAGGATAGCCACAGCCCCCCCACTCCGCCGATGCGATCACTAGCCTTTGGGTGCGTCGGTACGCTGCCCTGCGGGGGTCTGCCCACCGGCGCCACCTGTCGGCGGTGCGGGCGATGGCGGAGGTGGCGGTGCGGGTGGCGCAGGCGGTGCACTAGTCGGCGGGCCCGAACGCTGCCCGCCTGAACCACCCGTCGGCGTCGGCGGCGGTGCGTTGCTCGACTGCCTATTCCCTCCGCCAGTGGGGGTAGCTTTGCCCTGGTCTTTGTCGGAATTAATCAACATCTGCATGTTTTTATCGAGGTTGACCGCGCTGTTGGAAATCTCTGCCGCGATACGATCAGCAACGCCGCCGAACTTGGTTGCTACATGCACCAGAATCAGGAAGGTCAGTACGTCGATAATATTCACCGGGAACGGCTCGCAGGGCTTGCCGTTATCGTCCTTGCCTTGCAGCAGGCAGCTGATATTGCCCATCGCCGTCCAGCTTTCGGTGGGCGGAGAGGTCTCGCCCGCCATCCGGAAGTGCCAGCCCGCCTGCTTATTGCTCGTGCCGCTAACGCTGGTGGCCGTATCCGTCCAGCACAGCTCTATGCCCTGCCCTGTTGATGAATTAATGGCCAGCATGTTGGTGGCGGCGCTTTGCAGCATCACCACAAAGAAAGCGATAAAGGTAAAGTAGACAATCGGTTGTAGCGAAAGGTTCACCAGCGCGTTCAGCCACCCGGAGAACAACCCCCGCGTTTTATCGAACATCAGGAAAATCAGAAAGATCGGCGCCACCCCCAACAATAACGAGCGCACAATGAAGGCCAGCCCATAGGTCTTCACCGCATCGATCAGCATTTTTACCATGCCGAAAATAGCAAACCCAATCAGGCCGCTAAAGGCAAAGCCATACGGCCCGCTCGAAAACATCGCCCCGAGCATGGCCACGATCATATCCGGGCTGATGACAAACCGCGCCAATCCATCGAGCTGCAGGAAGGGCGAGGCCCCTGGCGGATACGGGATCCCGGTGCCGATCTGCATCATGTTGCCGATGATTTCGTCGGTCCCGTTGTTAAAAAACCGCACCACAATGTCGTTAAAGGTCTGCCAGCCATCCTGCGACACTAACGTGAAAATCACGCCCATTTTAACCAGCCGAATCAGTATCTGGCCGTAGCTGGGCTGGGCCACCCCTATCAGGAATGCCACCCCATAGAACGTCACCATCAGCACCATGGCAGCATACAGGGCATCGGTATAAATCGGGCTGTGCACGAATGTATTAAAGAGCGATTGGCTGGCACCGCTCAGCGTATCTTTGATGTAGTTCGTGATTTCCGTGAGCATACCAGGCTGGTTGCTACGCATGGCCGCCGCGAGATCGGAGAACTTGGTGCACGGCGATTTAACGGTGGTGTCTGCCCAGGCGTCGAGCGGCAACACCGCGGTTAGCAGCGTCAGCACGGCGAACAGCAGTAGCAGCCTTGGCAACCATGTCGAATATCCACGCATACCCATCCCCTTATCGCCGCATTTCTGTCATGAACTTGCCGACGGCGTCTTTCACGGCCCCCGGCGCTTTGTTGAGGAAGTTCGTGCCATAATTGCGCTTCTCTTCCTCTGTCCCCTTGCTGGGGTATTGACCGAAACTTTCTGCCATTTGCTTGCCCGCGCTCATGAAGCTCGTATTCAGCTTCTGCGAGAACGAGAAAGTCGAGGCCATCACCATGGTCGTGACCGAAGACCCTGTCAGGTTCGGGATCAGCTGTTCCGCTTCGTCGGCACCCTTTTTCACCAACAGGGCCAGCACCAGCAGCTCTACCAGCTTGATAAATAGCTTCTCGATCGTCTCGCGCCCCTTATTAAACTCGGGGTCGTTGACCTGACTCAGCACCAGGTTAGGAAGCTTCACGTTTTTACAGGGATCGTCGACGTTGGAACCATCCGAGGTCAGCATCGACTGGCCTTGGGTAATGGCCGCCTTCAACTTACGGATCAGCTCGGGCGATTGGAAGTCGCTGCGCGATATTGCCGCTTTGCCAACCACCCCAAAGCTACAGCCGGGTTTGGGGTCGTTCCATGCCTGCGACATTTTTGACTGATCGAGCAAGGTGTTCAGAATCGAGTCATCGGAAAACAGCATACGATCATACAGCGTCAAGGCGAACATGGCATAGGCCGCCGTCAGCACCGGCAGCAGCATGCCGCCCATGATGACCCCAATGGCTTTTTGCACATACTGATCGGTCACTCGTAATAAGGTAAGCGGCAAAATCAGCGGTAAAAGCACCATCATCACGCAAAGAGTGAGATAGCCACTTAGGAACGACATCGCCGTGCGCACCACCAGCAGGAAGACCGAAATCAGCACCCCCATCAGGCCGAAAAAGACCACCACCCCCCACGCACCGCCGAAGAAAAAGCCACTCAGCAGGCCAAACATGCTGCTATAGAGGATCATGTTCGGCTGTCCGCCCGAGCCGGTGGTGAACCCGAAAAGCTTACCCAGCACGCAATCCATCATCGGCCAGAGCGGCATGGTGTTGCTGCCGCTATACTCGGCAACATTGCAATGAATCCCCATACCGCTAACCGAAGAAACAATCAGCGTGACCGCATCGCTTAATATCGCGTAAATCTGTGGCACCCAATAATAGGGAATCGAATCCACCACGAGGGCGACAAGGCTGATCTTCAGGCCCAAGACAATGCCATGTTTGTAAATATCCGGCTCGCCCGTCAGCACGCGCACTCCATAAAGCGTCACAATCAGGGTAAGGAACACATAGAAAAGTGGCCGCAGCCAATCCACCACCTGGGCGCTGACCTTGATCGTCCCCTCCTGCACGGTGCCGATCAAGCACGGTACAATCGCGCCCAGCAGCACGCCATCGGCCCCCGGCACGCTGCTACAGTGAATGATGGAGCCACTGCGATCCACCGTCTCGAGGTCGGCTCCCGCCCACGCCTGTTGCAGGGTGAGCCCGCCCGAGGTCAGCGTCAGCGGCGCCAGCAGCGCCAGCAGCAGCCCGAGTACTCCCAGCATTCTGCGTCCGCAACGTGTCATCCTCACCCCATCATCTTCTTGAAAGGTGCCGCGAAGTCACTCATCACCTTCTTCCCACGGTCGAAGTTAGCCACCGCCCCACCGAGGCTGGGCGACTGGCCGAAATCACCCAGTATGTCGTAGGCCATGATCGGCACCAGCGCCATCAGGCCGTTGAGCAGAAACAGTATCACCGCACAAAAGACACACGCCGCCAACACCTCGCGGGCGATTTGCTGCCCTTTATCGTCGATGTTCGTGGTGCTGACGGTGGGGCTGGCCTTGGCAGGATCAATCGCCACCGGCGGCCCTTGCAGCTCGCGGGCCTTGGCCATCAGGTTCCAGTCGAGGAATTGGGCATCCAGCTTAATCGGGAAGCTCCAGCCGCACACCTTCTCCATCGCTGTTTGTGTCTCCCCAGCCGCGGGGGGATTCGCCTTACGATCCTCCGCCAGTGATTTGGGATCGCAATTGGTGTTTAAAAAACCGTTGCGCGTTTTGCCGAGGGTGACCGGATCGACCGGGCGATCGGCCAGCACCTGGGCGACGGTTTTGGGTTGCTGCCGCGAGATAGACGTGCCCGTGGTGGCGACGTTGCCGTTCGCATCGCGGATCGCGCTCAGATATTCGTTCAGGTTGAACCCCGGCTGCCGCGAGGCCTCCCCGGCGATGCGATACACCAGCGAATATTTGCCTGAGAACACTGCAAAATCGATCGCCGTCAGCGAAAAAATAAGAAACACCAGCATAATGCTTGGCTGGATCATACAGGAAAGCACCAGCTTCGCCCATTTGTCGAAATATTGTTTGGTGTGCTGGAAGAGAATCAACGGAATCATGAGTGGCGAAAGAATCATCAGCAGCGCCACACCAATATAACCTGCCAGATAGGTAAACAGCGCCTTGATCGTCATCATCACAAAGGAATAGAGGAACAGAAACCCAATCACCGCGAACACTAATCCCATGATAGAGGTGCTAAACCCACTAAAAAACAAAAACAGCAAGCCGCGCATCGGCCCTTCCGCCGTCCCATTCTTACCATCGATGGCGTTGTTGTAATAGGTACGGGTATCGTTCACCATGGCTTGCATATTCTCGCTACGCAGGGTGCGAATGCCAATAACGCTATCGTAAAGGCAATCCACCCCCAGCCACGGGCCCGATACCGGCTTGTTCGTGGGCGTTGCCGCCTGCCCCTGAATCACCGTCTTGATGCAAATGCTCTGGCTGAAATCCGTGCTCGTGCTGCTCGAGACCGTACCGCTCGACGGCACATAGCTCACCACCGCAGCCGCCGCTGAATCCATCATATTCACCGCGCTTAAATACAGCCAACTGCTATTCGCGGTCAGCCCAATCACCACTGAAAGCTTGAACAGCAGAATGACCGAATCGCGGCTCACCCGCTCCACCAATCCCATGGAGAGCATCACCCCATATACCACCACGGCCAGGGTCATCACCGCGCCAATGGCGTATCGTAAAAACGGATAGACCTTCGAAAAAAACAGCCCCGCCGCCTGCCCTATTGTATCACGGATGCAACCTGAGATGCGGTTGGTGATGCCCAGATACCCATCGCAATTGGTGTTCACGGTGCCGCTGGCCACAGCGGCGGCGGGGGTGCTGCTCGCATCCGCCCAGCTTTCCGGCGCGAACCAGACAATCGCCACAAATACCAGCAGCAGCGACAACAACAGTCGCGCTGGCGGACGCCATGCCCCCCCTGTTGCTTTGCTCTGTGCGCATTCCGGCATCATCCAGCCTGCATTTCCTTGATACGTTGGTTAAACAGGGGCAGCCAGTCTTCCACGTCGTCCCCCACCTCGGTACGGATCTGGTCGAGCAGACCCACCGTCTCGGCGCGGCCCGAAAGCACATTGATAATATCGC
Organism: uncultured Azospirillum sp.; assembly: GCA_964621415.1. Classification (GTDB taxonomy): domain Bacteria; phylum Pseudomonadota; class Alphaproteobacteria; order Rickettsiales; family UBA3002; genus QFOX01. Next base: position 4,674 of record CAZUOS010000026.1, on the reverse strand, counting down.
TCATACCCGTAAGGTCGATACGCGCCACCACCACGTCCTTACCCTGCTTCACCAGGAAATAGCGCGTCCCCGGATCGGTGTTCTTGAGCAGGTTAAACTCGCGCTCCGACAGCATAAAGGCTTTGCGATACGGCTCCGTCGCTTTCGGGTTCGGTAAGAAAATTTGCGTCGCCGTCTGCTGAATCAGCGTGTCCGAGATGGAGCTGTTCACCGCATCCTCGACGCTTTGGGTGGCGAAAATCACCATGCCATTCAGCTTCCGCAGCGTTTTCAGCCAGTCCTTGATCTTCACGGCGAAAATCTTGTTATCCACCAGCGCCCAGGCCTCATCCAGCACAATGATCGTCGGCGTGCCATCGAGCGACATCTGAATACGGTGGAACAAATACAGCAGCACCGGCACCAGACAGGCACGGTTATTCAGCACGTCACCCATCTCGAAGCCGAAGACAAATGCGCTCTTGAAGTTTACTTTATCTTCCACCTGGTCGAAAATCGCCGCGAAGCGTCCGCCGGAATGCCATTGCTTCAGGCGGCTGGCCACGCTGTCTGGCCCTTCCATCCCAAAGAAGGGGGCGATATTGCGCAGCACGCGGTCTTCCTTGCGCAGTTTATAGTTCCCCTCCACCGCGCCCTGTACCAAATGCTGCTCGTCCGCCGTCAGCGGTTCTTCGTTCACCGCGATCAGGCTCGCCAACCATTCCCCAATGAACGAGCGGTTCTCCGGCGAATCATCGAGCTGCAACGGGTTAAAATAGCACCGCTTGGAGGGGTCGATATGGGTATAATTGCCATTGAGCGCGCGGACAAAAATCTCGGCCCCACGGTCTTTATCGAACATGAACAAGCGGCTGTTATATTTCAGCGCCTGAGCGCAGAGGAAGTTCATGGTGACGGTTTTCCCCGCCCCGGTCGGCCCGATGATGGTGGTATGGCCCACATCGCGCGCGTGGAAATTGAAGAAAAACGGCGTGCCAGAGGTGGTATCGAACACCGAGACCGCATCGCCCCAATGGTTGCCGCTGATTTTACCCACCGGGTAATTATGCATCGCCGCGAAGGAGGAAATATTCAGCGTGTTGATTTTCGCCTTGCGCCCCACAAAATCGCCATTGGCAGGCAGTTGCGCCCAGAAACACTGCTCGAGAATCAGCTTCTCGCGCACGGGGTTAATGCCCACATTCACCAGCTCGGCAATCACCAGCGAGACGGCGGATTCCAGCGCATTCAAACTATCTTCCATGCACATCACGGTGAGGTGATGCGTGCCGAACGCGATATGCCCCGCCATTGCCATATCGAGCGCGTCGGAAATCTCGCGCACCTGGCTTACCGCCAGGTCGTTCGAGTTCGCCAAGCGCCGCTGCTGCAACTGCATGGAACCCAGATTCGCCTGCCGATTCTCGAACGCATAGCTTTGCGAAATTACCAGCTCGAACGGCATTTGCAAAAACGCATCCATAATGCCCGCGGCCGTATGCGGCGCATATTCCTTGATGCTGACAATGGCCGCGTAATGCGTACCGGTGGGCGAGCGAATCTCGATCGCCCTCCCCCCAAAATAGAGACGACAGGTGGGCAAATAACGATCAATCGGAATGGTCGGCAGCAGCATGGGCTGGCTGTAACCGCCATTCACCAAGCGCCCCAAAAACTCCAGCGGTTCGGAAATCGGCCCAGCTTCGCTCATGGTGGTGGTGAGCACCCGCGCCCCATAATCGCGGAAGGTGGCGAGCACACGATACACCGCCTCGCGCAGCTCCTTATGCATTTCCTGAAGCTGCGTGGCCGCCGCATCCTTGCTGGTGCGCTGCTCCACCTTGTTCAGCAGGTTCTGGATTTTGGCGGCCCCCTTGGTGTCGGCCTTACGAATCACCGTGATATATAGCTCATTCACGAAGCTCGATTTCGCCTGATGCTTTTTGCGCCACCGCTCGTTCAGCAGGCTCGCAAACCCCGGCGGCAGCGTGCCCCCGGGAAAGCTGCTCTGCTTCCGCCGCACAGTGTGGAACCACATGCTGAACGTGCCTTCCGCCATGCTTTTAAACAGCGAGTTGCGCACCATTTTCTTCATATCGACCACGTCATCGTCCGCCGTCTCGAACGAGAAGCCATCGATGCGAATAATCTGCATCAGCTCACGGTTTTTGGTGATGATGGTTTCTTTGTCCCAATGGTGATCGTAGGGAATAAACATCGCCGACGCGATCTCGCGGTCGCAGACCTCGGCTTTCGATATTCGGCGGCGCTTGAGGGGAGCAAACAGCATCAGAACACATCGTACGAGTTAGTATTGCCATGGTATAAGCGGTTCCACGAACGGAAGCCGTATTTCATGCGCAGCATCCACAGCTCAATCGCGCGCGGCTCGCGCATGCACAGCACATAGCCGAAGCCGTGTGTCAGCACCGCCAGCGGCAACACCAAAAACGATTTAGTGTTAATAAACAGCACCATACAAATCATGGCATTCAGCACAAAATACATGTAGCTCACCCCAAGCGCCATCGGCGGGCGTGTTAAGCCCTGGAACAACGGGTCCGCCGTCAGCCTACCCCCAGCCATAGATACCTTCCCTTCGCACCTTCACGCGCCTTATGAAGCGCCATCCCGGGCTTGTCCCGGGATCTCCCGAAACGGCCTGAGCCTAAAAAAAACGACCGGTTCAGGCTCTGCCTGCGTCAGGAGATCCCGGGACAAGCCCGGGATGACACCTGATTTCCAATCGCTTACGCCATTCCCACGCCCAGCCTAATCCATACTTATACGGCCCTAGCCTACCAAGTTAGCAGCAATTTACTAAAATTACGTAAACAACCCCCCACTCTGATGAACATTTCTCGGTGTGCGCGTTGCAACGCGGCCACGCTAAAAACCGTGAAAACCTGTGGATAAGTGCGGCCCGCAACTGGTTAACCCCGGCAAACCCGCTAAAACCCCTCTATTAACCATCCGAGTTCCCCATGAGCACGCAAACCACTGCCGAAATCCTGCCCATTTCCATCGAAGAGGAGATGCGCAAATCCTACCTCGATTACGCGATGAGCGTCATCGTCTCCCGCGCGATTCCGGACGCGCGCGATGGCTTGAAGCCCGTGCATCGGCGCATTCTCTATGGCATGCTGGAGCTGGGGGTGGAATATAACCGCCCCTACAAAAAATCCGCCCGTATCGTCGGGGATGTCATGGGTAAATACCACCCGCATGGCGACTCGGCGATTTACGACGCCCTCGTGCGTATGGCGCAGCCCTTCAGCATGGGGCAATTGCTGGTGGATGGTCAGGGGAACTTCGGCAGTATGGATGGCGACAACCCTGCCGCCATGCGTTACACCGAGTCGCGCCTCAGCAAAGCCGCGCACGCGCTGCTGAACGATATCGAGTTTGAAACCGTCGACTGGCAGGACAACTACGACGGTGCCGAGAAAGAACCGACGGTGCTCCCTGCCCGCTTCCCCAACCTGCTGGTGAATGGCGGTTCGGGCATCGCGGTCGGCATGGCCACCAACATTCCGCCACATAACCTCGGCGAGGTGGTGGACGCCACCTGCATGCTCATCGACAACCCCGAAGCGAGCATCGACGAGCTGATGGCCGTCTGCCCCGGCCCGGATTTCCCGACCGGCGGCATCATCCTTGGCCGCAGCGGCAGCTACAGCGCCATGCATACCGGCCGTGGCAGCGTGGTGATGCGCGCCCATGCGGAAATCGAGGTGGATAGCAAAGGCCGCGAGCAAATCATCATCACCGATATGCCCTATCAGGTGAACAAGGCGAAGCTGCAGGAGCGCATCGGCGAACTGGTGAAAGAGAAGAAAATCGAAGGCATCGGCAGCATGAACGACTACTCCGACAAGTCCGGGGTACGCATCGTCATCGAGGTGAAGCGCGACGCGGTCGCCGACGTGGTGCTGAACCAGCTTTACAGCTACACGCCGCTGCAAACCAGCTTCGGGGTGAACATGCTGGCGCTGAACGGCGGCCGGCCCGAGCTGATGAACCTGAAGTCGGTGCTCACTTCCTTCATCGCCTTCCGCGAGGAAGTCATCACCCGCCGCACGCAATTCAAGCTCGGCAAAGCGCGCGATCGGGCGCATGTGCTGATTGGTCTCGCCATTGCGGTCGCGAATATCGACGAGGTGATTGCCGTTATCCGCGCCAGCGCCAACCCCGACATCGCGCGCGAGGAACTCATGCGCCGCGCGTGGGAAGCGGCCGATGTGGTCGCGCTTCTGAACCTGGTCGAGGATTCCGGCAACCAGCTCATCGGCAACAAAATCAAGTTCACCGAAGCGCAAGCGCGCGCCATTCTCGAGCTGCGCCTGCAACGCCTCACCGGCCTCGAGCGCGAAAAGATCGACGGCGAGCTAGGCGAGCTGGCGGGCGAGATCCGTGGCTATCTCGAACTGCTCGGCAGCCGCGAGAAGCTCTATGCCCTCATGCGGCAGGAGCTGGTGGAGGTGAAGCACGAGTTCGGCATCCCCCGCCGCAGCGAGATTCAGGAAGCCGAAGGCGAAATCGACATGGAATCGCTCATCCAGCGCGAGGAAATGGTGGTGATGGTGACGGCCGGTGGCTATATCAAGCGCGTCCCGCTCGATGCTTACCGGGCGCAAAAGCGCGGCGGCAGAGGCCGCAGCGGTATCGACCTGCGCGAGGAAGACGCAAACACCG
>CAZUOS010000025.1:0-10038 GCA_964621415.1 uncultured Azospirillum sp. | reverse complement strand
GAGATCCGCGTGGTGGGGGTGGGGATCGACACCAGCAGCCGCAAGGCCGAGGAACTGGCGCTAGATTATGCAAAAAAACGAGCGGTTTATCTGGCTGCTGCCCGGCTGGGAATCGAGAATCCCGGCAAGGCCTGCGCTAAGCTGAAGCCCGAACAGCTTGACGATATTTTGCGCGGCGCCACCATCACCAATCGCCGCCGTACCGAGGAAACCACCTATCTGGACGTGCAAGTGACGGTGGTCGAGGAGGTGCTGCGTCGCTCCCTCGGCCTGCCTCCAGCGGAAGCGGCCACTGGCCATGTGCCGGCAGTGGCGCGCGGGGTGTTGCTGCTGAGTGTCTATCTCGCGCCGGAGCGTGGCTATCTCTGGGAAAAGGAAAACCTGATCCGGCCATTAATTATCAATCAGGTGCGGCGCGAGGCGGCGGGCGGCGTGCTGTTGCCGGGCGGCGATCTTGAGGATTTGCGGCTGGTGGATTACCAGAATGCCCTCAGCGTGAAGCCCGAGGAGCTAACCCCGATGTTCGACCGCTACGGGGCCGATGAGATCATCATCGCCCTGGTAAAGCCGGGCGCCACCGGCTCGGAGGAGGCGACCCATATCGTGCTGCGCCGCCTCGGCCGCACGGCGGTGAAAGAGGAAATGCTCGAAGTAGCCCCAACCACGCCCGATGAAACGGCCAAATCGCGGCTGGATCGGGCGGCGGCCACAGTGGCCGCCGCCGTGGCGCAGATTGCCAATTCCACTTCCGAGCGCGAGCAAGCCCTGCGCGCCAAGGCCGAAACCGTTGCCCTGATTTTCGATTACAGCATCCCGCGCGATCTCGCGCGGATGCAGAAGGCCGCAAGTGACGCGCCCGAGACGCTGGCGATCGAGATGCCGTCGATCGCCCTTTCGCAGGTGAAGGGCACCGTCTACCTCAAGGGGAAGAAAGAGGATTTCGCCGCCAGCTTGCGCAAACAAGGCGTGCTGGTTACGCCACGGGCCGAAGGCTGGCACCTCTCGGTTCGATGAGGAGCGGTGCGCAGGGCCCACCTCATGAGATTTTGAATAGACCCAAGAACATGTCATCCCCGAGCTAGTGTCGTCCAAAAAGCTTCTTCTGCTTTTTGGTCACGACACTTCATCGGGGATCCAGCAAAAAACAAGCAATTACTACTGCCGTTTTTTTAAAGAACTGGATCCCCGATGAAGCTTTGCTACCAAAAACTGAAGAAGTTTTTGGGCAAAGCTAGCTCGGGGATGACAAGATCATAGGCTTTTCAATATAAATCTCACGAGGTGGCTCTGGAGCGGTGCGCCATAGTGCTTGCTCCCGCCCTCGGTTTATGGTCTCATCCGCCGCGTTTGAATGGCCGATAAGGGTTCCCTCCATGCCTCTGATGCCCCCCTCCTACACCTGGCAGGCGCGCTGGTTTCGCTTTGCTTTGTGGCTTGCGATCCTCACCGGATTTATCCTGTTCCTGCGCGCGGTCGAGCCGATTCTGCTGCCGTTTGTGCTGGGCATGCTGGTCGCCTATCTGATGGACCCCCTCGCCTCGCGGCTTGAACGCTGCCGTTTCCGCCGCAGCACGGCCACGGCCATCGTCACGCTTGGGCTATTCACGGTGCTGATCTCGCTGGTGCTGTGGCTGGCGCCACTGCTCTACGACCAGCTTAACAGCCTGATGGCCAAAGCGCCCTCGCTGCTGCACGCGATGGAGCAAAGCCTGCGCGGCTGGTTGTCGCCCATTCTCTATAAGCTCAGCACCTTGAACAATGGCGGCGCCGATGGCATTCCCGCCAGCAGCAGCGAAATGGTGCAGCGCGGTATCGAGAAGGTGACGCAAGTGGCGGGCGGGATTTTCGCCTCGGGCGCGGCGATTCTGAACCTGGCGGCGCTGCTGCTCATCACGCCGATTGTCTGTTTCTACCTGATCCGGGATTGGCCGGGGGTGATCCGCACGGTGGATCGCATGCTGCCGCGTGCTTATGCGCCCACCATCCGCGAGCAATTGCACCTGATCAATCGCACGCTGGCGGGCTATGTGCGCGGCCAGATCACCGTGATGCTGTTGATGTCGCTGTTCTATATTGTGGGGCTGGCGCTTTCGGGCATTAATTTTGGCCTGGTGCTGGGCCTGCTCGCCGGGTGCATTATCATCATTCCCTATATCGGCTCGCTGATCTCGATCAGCCTGGGCCTCAGCGTGGCGTATGGCCAGTTCGGGACCGAAGGTGCGTTCTGGTTAGTGCTTGGGGTCTATGCCGCCGGACAGATCCTCGAATCGCAAATCCTCACCCCCAAAATCATCGGCGACCGGGTAGGCCTCCACCCACTTTGGATGCTGTTTGGCATGCTGGCGGGCGCGGTGCTGCTCGGCTTTGTCGGGGTGCTGCTGGCCGTGCCGCTCACCGCCGTCATCGGCGTGCTCGCTAAATTCGCCGTGCAGCAATATCTGCAATCGAGCCTGTATCTCGAGGAATAGCCACGCCTCTTGTCAGTCTGGGTAAGATATGCTATCTTACCTCCCGTATGATGCCGCATCCGCCACAGGAACCGATGATCACCCGCATGTCCACCAAAGGACAGGTAGTGATTCCGCGCAAGGCCCGCGAGGCGCTCGGGGTAGAGGATGGCACGGCGTTTTCCATTCGGATTGAGGGGGATGGCTATCGCCTCGTGCCGCAACGTTCGGACATGCGCGAGTGGCTAGCCTTTGCCGCCACCATGGGCAAGAAGTACCCGGCGCGTGGCCGCACCGCACCGACAGACGATGCCAGCCTGATGGACTGGGCCACCGCCGAAGATGCTCGCACCCAATCCGCCCCGAAGACGCGGCGTCGCGGTTCCTCGCATGATCACACTTGATACCAATCTGTTGCTACGCGTCATTCTGCGCGACGATGCCGCACAAACCGCCGAGGCCGAGGCGTTCCTGCTCTGGGCCGAAGCAACGGAGGAGCCGCTTTATATCGCGCCCTTCAGCTTGCTTGAACTGGTCTGGATTCTCACCAAACACGGCTTCGCGCGGGCCGATGTGGTGAAAGTGCTGGAAGGGTTGCTGACGGCGCAGCGCATGGTGGTTGGGCATCGCGCCAGCGTGACGCAGGCGCTGGCGTGGTATCGGCGGGGGAAAGCCGATTTTGCCGATTACCTGATTCATGCGGATGGGGCGAGTGTGGGCGCCAGCAACGTGGCCACGTTCGACACACGTTTCGCCCGCGAAGATGCGCACCGTAAACGCCCGAACCGCTGGGTAAAGGGGTAAGGCGCGATGTCGGTCCAGCTTGTCATGCCTTTTTTACCTGCGGCCAGTTATGCGCCGGAGGATTTTATCGCCGGGGAGGCGAATGCGGCGGCGCTGGCGCTGATGGAACGCTGGCCGGATTGGCCCTATTCCATGGTGCTGCTGACGGGCGAGGCTGGTTCGGGTAAAACCCACCTGGCGCATGTGTTTGCGCAACGTGCGCGGGCGTCGTTTCTGCCGCCAGAACGGGTGGGCGAGGTGCCCGCCGAGATGCTTCTCACCGGTAGCCATAGCTGGGTGATCGATGGGATCGAGGCCGTGGCCGACGAAGCGGCGCTGGCGCAGCTGATCAACCATGCGCGCGCGCGCGGCGACTATGTGCTGATGACGGCGCGCGCCCCCGCCTCGGCGCTGCCGATCCGCCTGCCGGATCTCGCCTCGCGCCTCAAGGCGCTGCCTGCCCTCACCCTCGCCCAGCCGGATGATGCACTGCTGATCGCGGTGCTGGCCAAGCAGTTTTCCGACCGTCAATTGCGCGTGGCGCCAGAGCTGCTCACTTATGCGCTCACGCATCTGGAGCGTGGGTTTGCCGCCATGGCGCGCTTTGTTGCCACGCTCGACGACCTCTCCCTCGCACGCCACCGCGCCATCACGCTCGCCCTGGTGCGTGAGGCACTCGCACCGAAAACCATATAGGATTACCGCACCGCAGCGACGTTTTTGCTTCCTCTTTTGCTATAGCTTGCTATAGCGCGGGCATTCATTGCAAGGATGACCCGCCATGGCACCGAACTACACGTCGCAGCACGAACATTTACTCAAAGGGATTGTGGCGGGCCTGCCTGCCACGACCCCTGCAAAAACCCGCGCCTTTGTGCAGGCGTTCTTTGCGCAATCCACCGTCGCCGACCTGGATGCCCTGGCCCCGGCCCGCGCGGCCGCCATTGCCGAGCTGGCGGCCGATTTCTTCGACCTTCGCAAAGGCAACGGCCCCAAAATCGCCATCCGCAAAGCGCGGGTGAACGAGGGCGCGCGCACCGTCACCCGCACGCAGGTGATGGTACTGAATAACGACATGCCGTTTCTCGTCGATTCGCTATCGGCGCTGTTCAGCGCGCTTGGCCTCACCATTCACCTGCTGCTGCACCCGATTCTCGAGGTCGCACGTGACGCGAAGGGAAGCGCGGGCAAGGGCAAAACGCCTACCGAAGAATCGCTGATTTATGTCGAGCTTTCGCCGCTGCCTGCGAACCTCAACGAAGCAAAACTCGAGGCGGAAATCGTCCGTATGCTGGATCATGTGATCGCGAGCGTCGAGGATTGGGCGATGATGCGCGACCGCGCCCTGGTGCTTGCCGAGCAATGCACCAGCGTGCGTGCCGGTGCCAGCGCCGAGGAGATGCACGAAATCCGCGATTTGCTGCTGTGGCTTGCGGGCAATCACTTCGTGTTCCTAGGCATTGGCGATTACCGCGTGAAGGGCAAAACATCCGCCAACACCCTCGCCTTCGATGCGGATTCGGCGCTCGGTATTTATAAACTGGCGGAAGATGGCGAGACGATCGAACGCGCGGCGAAGCCCATCGCCAGCGAACCGCTGATGGTGCTCAAAGCCTCGGCCTTTTCGCAGGTGCATCGCCATGCGCCGCTCGATCTCATTGTGCTTAAACGCTTCGATGCCAAGGGCAACCCGGCGGGCGAGACGCGTATGCTCGGCCTCTTCACCAGCACCGTCTATTACCGCGAGACACAGAATATCCCCTTCATCCGCCGCAAAGCCGCGCGCGTGCTGGAGCGCGCAGGCTTCGACCCGGCCGGGCATTCGGGCAAAACACTCAAGACCATTCTCGAGTTTTTACCGCGCGACGAATTGTTCCAGATGGAGGAAGAGCGCCTCTTCCACACGGCGATGGGCATTGTCTCGCTCGACGCCAAGCCGCAGGTGAAATTGTTTGTGCGCCCCGATCCGTTTGGCCGCTTCATCAGCGCTATGGTCTATATCCCGCGTGAGCGTTTTTCGTCGGACATGCGGCTCGAGATCATCCGCATCCTCGAGCGTGCCTATGGCGGCTGCCGCAGCACGTTCTACACGCAGCTGACCGACTCGCCGCTGGCACGCCTGCATATCCTTACCGAAACCACGCCGGGCCATAGCCCGCAGGTCGACCAAGCCGCGCTCGAGGCCGAAATTGCGCAGCGCGCCAGCATCTGGGCCGATAGTCTGCGCGATGCGCTCGTCAGCGCCAAGGGCGAGGATGAAGGCGAAGCGCTAAGCGCCAGCTTCGCCACCGCCTTCCCGGCGGCGTATGTCAACAGCTATAGCGCCGCATCCGCCGCGCGCGATGTCGAGCGCGTGCGCGCCTGCCTCGCGGGCGACGGGCTGGCGCTCGAACTATTCCGGGCGAAGAATGCGCCTGCGGATCAGCTCCACCTCAAATGCTACACGCGCGACCTCAACTCCGAGCTATCCTCGATCATTCCGCTAATGGAACATATGGGCGCAACGGTGATCGACGCCGCCCCCTACATCCTCACCCCGCATGCGCCGCTGCCGCCGGTGCTGCTTCGTGATTTCACCCTGCGCGTGAAGGGGGCGGATGCGCTCGACCTCGCGGCACACAAAGCGCGGATCGAGGCAGCGATTGGCGATGTCTGGCGTGCCGAGGCCGAGAACGACGCGCTCAACGCGCTGGTGTTTTCGGCGGGGCTATCCACCCGTCAGGTGCTGATTTTGCGCGCCTATAGCCGCTATCTGCAGCAGCTCAATTTCCCCTACAGCCAGGCGCTGATTGCGCAGGCGCTGGTGGCACAAAGCATGCTGGCGAAAGCGCTCGTCGCACTATTCGAGGCGAAGTTCAACCCGGCGCAGAAAAACCGCGAGACGGCGATGGCGTCGCTGGTGGCGGAGATCGAAACCGGGCTTGAATCGGTGAGCAATCTGGTGGAGGATCGCATCGTCCGCCGCATACTGGCGCTGATCCATGCGAGCCTGCGCAGCAATTTCTATCAGACGTCCGAGGATGGCGCGGCAAAGCCGTATCTCTCCATCAAGTTCCGCTCGGCCCAGGTGCCCGAGATGCCGCTGCCGGTGCCATTCGCCGAGATTTTCGTCACCAGCACGCGCATGGAAGGCATCCATTTACGCGGCGGCGCCGTTGCCCGCGGCGGCCTGCGCTGGAGCGACCGGCCGGAAGATTTCCGCACCGAAGTGCTGGGTCTCGTCAAAGCGCAAATGGTGAAAAACGCCGTAATCGTGCCGACCGGCGCGAAGGGCGGCTTCATCCTGCGCAAAAGCCCGACGGATCGGGACGCGCTGATGGCCGAAGGCATTGCCTGCTATCAAACCTTCCTGCGCGGCCTGCTCGATATTACCGACAATATCGTCAGCGGCAAACTCGTGCCGCCGAGCAACGTGGTACGGCATGATGGCGACGATCCGTATCTCGTCGTCGCGGCGGATAAAGGCACGGCGAGCTTCTCGGATATCGCCAACGGCATCTCGGCGGAATACGGCTTCTGGCTTGGCGATGCGTTCGCTTCGGGCGGCTCGGTGGGGTATGACCACAAGGCCATGGCCATCACCGCACGCGGCGGCTGGGTAGCGGTCGAGCGTCATTTCCGCGAGATGGGCAAGGATATCGGCAAGGAAACCTTCACCGCCATCGGCATCGGCGATATGTCGGGCGATGTGTTCGGCAACGGCGCACTGCTCAGCCGCAACATGCGCCTGGTCGCCGCCTTCAACCATCGGCATATTTTCATCGACCCCACGCCCGATGCAAAGACCAGCTTCGCCGAACGCGAACGTCTGTTTGCACTCCCCCGTTCGGGCTGGAACGATTATAACGCCAAGCTCATCAGCAAAGGCGGCGGCGTGTTCGAGCGCACGGCAAAATCCATCGCCCTCACCCCCGAAATGCGCGAGGCGCTCAGCACCGATGCAAAGGCCGCCACGCCGGATGAGCTGATTCGCCTCATCCTTAAAGCGCCGGTGGAACTGCTGTGGAACGGCGGCATCGGCACCTATGTGAAGGCCACGAGCGAAACCCACGAGCAGGTGGGCGACCGCGCGAACAATGCCCTGCGCGTCGATGGCGGCGAGCTGCGCTGCGCCATTGTCGGCGAGGGCGGCAATCTCGGCTTCACCCAGCGCGGGCGCATTGAATATGCGCGACGCGGTGGCCGCATCAACACCGATGCGATCGACAATTCCGCCGGCGTCGATTGCTCCGACCATGAGGTGAACATCAAGATTGCGCTCGGTGCGGCGCTGCAGGCCAAACGCTTGAACGCAAAAGCGCGCGATCAATTGCTGAAAGACATGACCGAAGAAGTGGCCGAGCTGGTGCTGGTGGATAACCGGCTGCAAACGCAGGCCATCACCATTGCGCAAGGGCAAGGCGTGGCCCTGCTTGAGCCCGCCAGCCAGCTGATGAGCACGCTCGAGGCCGATGGGTTCCTCAACCGCGCGGTGGAGTTCCTGCCGGATGCCAAGCAAATGGCCGAACTCAAAAGCACCAAGCAAGCCCTCACCCGGCCAGAGATTGCGGTGCTGCTTGCCTATGCGAAAATGTCCTTCTTCAAGGAACTGGTGGAATCGCCGCTGCTCGACAGCCCCTATTTCGAGGCCGACCTGCTGCGCTATTTCCCGAAAGCCATGCAAAACGCGCATGCGAAGGAAATCACCCAGCACCGTCTGCGCCGCGAAATCGTCGCCACCATGATCACCAACTCCATCGTCAACCGCACCGGCTTCTCGATGGCACATGCGCTGATGCGGGCGACCGGCCTCAGTGCGGGCGACGTCGCGCAAGCCTATATCGCCACGCGTGATGCGTTCCGCTTACGCGATTTATGGAAGGCAATCGAGGGCTTGAGTGGCGCCATCAGCGCGCAAACGCAGTCGCAGCTGTTTGGCCGCGTCAACCAGTTTATCGAGCATCAATGCCGCTGGTTCCTCGCCCATCTGCCGCAGCCGATGGATATGCAGGCGGTGATGCAGCGCTATCAGGCCTCCATCGCCGACATCGAAGCGCACGCCGAAACCATGATGAGCGACAGCGCCCGCAAGGCCTTCACAGCCGAATGCGAGGCCCTCGTCGCACAAAACATCCCCGAGGCGATTGCCCGCCGGGTGGCCATGCTTTCGGTGCAAACCTCGGCGTGCGATATTATCGATGCGGCGCAACGCTGCAAACAGCCCATTGCCACCGTCGGCCGGGTCTATTTCGAGCTGGGGGCGGTCCTGAAGCTCGGCTGGCTGCGTCAGGCCGCGCAAGACCTCGCGCCCGAGAATTACTGGCAGCAACTGGCGGTGAAATCGCTTCTGGTCGAGTTCTATCAGGCGCAGCGGCGGCTCACGCTCGGCCTCATTGCCGAGCATGCCAAGGCCAAAGACATGGTCGCCAGCTGGCAGGAGGCCAACCGCGCCGCCCTCGCCCGTTACGACGCGTTTATCGGCGATCTGCGGGCACAGACCAGCTTCGACTATCCGATGCTGATCGTCGCCCTGCGCCAGGTGCAGGGCGTCGCGGGGGCGTAACCACGCCGCTGGCCCCTTGGGCGCCCGTCGAGCCTTGCCCGACGCGGGCGCTCGCCGCCCCCTCGCGGCGGTCGCGATCAAAACGGGTGTAAAGCCAGTTGACCAACGGCATAGGCTTCGCTATAGAGGCCCGACTTTGCTGGCACCAGCCACGGCAAGGTGCTTTTTATGCTGCCAATGACTGGCAGGTGCTGGGGCGTCGCCAAGTGGTAAGGCAGCGGTTTTTGGTACCGCCATTCCCAGGTTCGAATCCTGGCGCCCCAGCCAAGTCTTAATCGCTTGTTTTGTAATAGTTTTTTACGGAAATACCCCATGGCCCGCTTTAGGGCTTCATCACCATTAATCCAATAACGGCTACTACCGCTGGGAACGCGAGCGAGCCAAGGGCAATCCACCAGCGGTCGAAGCGCCAATAGCGGTCGGGAAGCGCGGTGCCAGTGTCGAGGGCGACCTTCGCCATATCCCGCATTTTGATTTGCATCCATACCACCGGTACCCAGCAGGCACCGGCGAAGAAGTATAGACCCAATGCCCAGAATACCCAGCCTTCGGTCATGGGCAGGTTCAACACATGCGCGAGAGCGATGCCGGTGAGGAGCTGCACGATGACGCTCGGCGTGGTGAATAGCCAATCGGCGATAACCACGTGGCGGGTGGCAAAATAAATGCCCGCGATGTCTTTCCGCCGGTTGGCCATGAACATATAAAATGCGCTGCCGATGCCGGTGCCGAAAAGAATCGTCGCACTTAGGATGTGAATCAGTTTGAGCCAAAGATAATCCATGCGCTATACCTAGCAGCATGGAACGCATGGCGACAGAGGAAAAAGGCGATGTTTATTTCGTGTATGATGGTGATTGCCCCATCTGCACTACCGCTGCCCATGCATTGCGGATTCGCGAAGCGGTGGGGCCGCTGCACCTCATTAATGCGCGCGAAGGGGTGGACCAGCCATTGGTGCGCGAAGTGACTGCAAAGGGTTATGACCTTGATGCGGGCATGGTCATCAAATTCGGCGAACGGTATTATCACGGGGCAGATGCGCTCGGCATCATGGCGCTGCTCGGCAGCAATGTCGGCTGGCTTAATCGCATGAATGCGCTGCTGTTTCGCTCGCCGCGTGTGGCAGCGTTGCTTTATCCGGCAATGCGTGGCACCCGCAATGCACTGATTTGCCTCAAAGGCGTATCGAAGCTGAATAATCTGGCCGGTGATAAGCAGACTACGATCTTTCAGCCAATTTTCGGTGAGGCGTGGGCAAGCATG
>CAZUOS010000024.1:0-10054 GCA_964621415.1 uncultured Azospirillum sp. | reverse complement strand
GTGATTCCGCTCGCCCCCCTCACGCGGATCAACGCGCAAGGTGTGGCCGAAACCGTGCCGATGGCGGAGGCCCTGCGCCTGACGAAGCGTCCCGAAGCGCCATTTCAGGTGCTGCTCGTCGGCCATATGGACACGGTCTATGGGCCGGATCATCCGTTTCAAACCACGCAGCGGCTGGCCGATGGGCTGCTGCGCGGCCCCGGCGTGGCGGATCTGAAAGGTGGGCTGGTGGTGATGCTTTATGCCCTCAAGGCGCTGGAGCGTAGCCCCTATGCGCGCACGATCGGCTGGCAGGTGGTGCTTAACCCCGATGAGGAAATCGGCAGCGTGGCGAGCGATCCGGTGCTGAAAGAGGCGGCGGTGGGTAAGCATATCGGGCTGGTGTATGAGCCGTCGCTGCTGGATGGTACGCTTGCCGGGGCGCGCAAGGGCAGCGGTAATTTCACGCTGGTGGTGCGCGGGCGGGCGGCCCATGCAGGCCGCAACCCCGAAGCCGGGCGCAATGCAATTGTGGCCCTGGCCGAGGCGACGGCGGCGCTTTTCGCGCTGAACGGCCAGCGTCCGGGGCTTACGCTCAATCCCGGGCGGGTGGAGGGCGGCGGCGCGCTCAACGTGGTGCCGGATCTTGCGATCCTGCGCTTCAACGTGCGCACCCAGACGCTGGAGGACGAAACCTGGCTGCTGCAGGCGCTTGATAAGATTGTGGATAACGTGCAAAACAAAGATGGCTATCGCGCTGAAGTTTATGGCCAATTCACCCGCAAGCCGAAGCCCATTGTTGCGGCGACAGAGTCACTTTTTATGCAAGTGCAGTCTGCCGCGGCCATGCTGGGGTTAACGCTGCCGGTGGCTCCTTCCGGCGGCTGCTGCGATGGTAATAATCTGTGGCATTATGGCGTGCCGAATGTCGATACGCTTGGCGTGCGCGGGGCTTATATCCATTCCGATCAGGAGGTTATGGCGGTGGATAGTCTGGTCGAGCGCGCCAAGCTCTCGGCCCTGCTGCTGATGAAACTGGCACAGACGGTTTGAAATGACGACAAGGGATGGCGCGCTAGCGTCTTATGCTTGGCGTAGGGCAAACACTGCGTTACACTGAGAAAGGAAAATCCTAATTCTTAGGGGGTATCATCATGTTCCTCCGACCTGCGCGGGCTGCAGATCATGCAGCGGTAATGGCGTTGGCCCAAAAGGCCGGGTTTGGCATGACCTCGCTGCCGCCGGACGCACAGGTGCTGGCCGAGAAAATTGCCGCGTCAGAAGCGAGTTTTGCCGGGCAATGCACGAAAAAGGGCCAGGAAAGCTTCTTTTTCGTGTTTGAGGATGCCGAAGCCGGCGGGCATATCGCGGGAACCTGCGGTATTAAGGCGCATATCGGGCTGAGCCAGCCGTTTTATTCCTATAAACTCACCACCATCACGCAAGTTTCGACGCAGCTGGATGTGTTTTCGCAGCAAACCCTGCTGCAGGTGACGAACGATCTGACCGGGGCGACCGAGGTGGGTGCGTTGTTTCTGGAGCCGAATTATCGGCGCGACCGGGTAGGGAAAATGCTCTCTCTGGCGCGTTTTTTGTTTATTGCCGCTTTCCCTGAGCATTTTTCCGAGCAGGTGATTGCGGAAATGCGCGGCGTGCACGATGCGGATGGAAATGCACCATTTTACAATGCATTGCCAAAGAAGTTCTTCGGTATGCCCTTCGCCAAGGCTGATTATGTGAACGCCACGCTGGGCAACCAATTTATCAACGATCTTATGCCTAAATACCCGATCTATCTGAGTTTGTTGCCGAAATCGGCGCGGGCGGTGGTGGGGCAGGTGAATCAGGCGTCGGAACCAGCGAAGGCGATGCTCGAAAAGCAAGGGTTTAAATATACCGGCTATGTCGATATTTTCGATGGCGGGCCGACCCTCATCGCCAGCCGTGATGCGATTGATGTGGTGCGTCAGCACCGGCGCGGCGAGATAATTACGATAGCGGAATTACCAGAAGATTCTCAGAAATATATGGCAAGTAACGGCCAGTTTGAGGGCTTCCGCTGCGCCGTGGGGCGGATCGAGCCGTGCGAAGAGGGGCTGGCTATCACCCCGCGTTTGGCGCGGCGCTTGGGCGTGACCCATGGCGATCTCCTTCATTACTATCCAATCTGAGGTTTCTTATGCATTATATCAATGGGTTGTGGGTTGAGCGTGGGAGCCATCCATTCGCTTCCGTGAACCCTGCCAAGGGAGAGGTGATTTGGTCAGGTCAGGCGGCGGGAGCTGCCGAAGTGGGCGCGGCGGTGGCAGCGTCGCGCGCCGCTTTCCCGGCCTGGGCGGCGCGACCGCTGGCCGAGCGGTTGGCTTATCTGCGTGGCTTTGCGGACTTGATCAAAGAGAAGAAACAGGAGCTTACGGAATTGATCGCGCGCGAGACCGGCAAGGCGCTGTGGGACGCGGCCTCGGAAGTGGCGGCAGTGGCCTCGAAGCTGACCTATACCGAGGAGGCGTATCACGAACGAACCGGCACAAAATCAAAAGCTTCGCCCGTTGGGCTGGCGGCGCTTCAGCACGCGCCGCATGGGGTGATGGCGGTGTTTGGGCCGTATAATTTTCCGGCACATTTGCCCAACGGGCATATCATGCCCGCATTGTTAGCGGGCAATACGGTGGTGTTTAAGCCTAGCGAGCAGACGCCGCAGGTGGCCGAATGGGTGGTGAAGCAGTGGGAAGCGGTGGGGTTGCCTGCCGGGGTGCTGAATCTGATTCAGGGCGAGCGCGAGACAGGCAAGCAATTGATTGATAGTGAAATTGACGGGGTTTTGTTCACCGGTTCCTGCGCTACGGGGAAGGCGATTCATGCCGCGCTGGGGGGGCGGCCTGAGGTGCTGCTCGCGCTTGAGATGGGTGGAAATAACCCGCTGATTGTACTTGATTATCATAATTTGCAAGCGGCGGTGCTGGAGGCGGTGCTCTCGGCCTATACCGGCACCGGCCAGCGTTGCACCTGTGCACGACGATTGATTGTACTCGAAACGCCGGAGAACGAGGCATTTATTGCGGCATTTCTGCGCACCGCGGCGACGTTGACGGTAGGTGCCTACACCGATTCGCCTGCACCATTTATGGGGCCACTGATCTCGATGGCGGAGGCGACCCGTTTGCTGCAGGCGCAGGCGGCGCTTGAGGCGTTGGGAGGCACGGTGCGGTTGCGTATGCAGGCGCTGCGTGAAGGCTTGCCGTTTGTAAGCCCGGGCGTGGTTGAGATGACCGGAATTAAAAACATTCCGGATGCGGAATATTTCGGCCCGCTGGTGCAACTATACCGTGCAAAAACGGTAGCGGAGGCGGTGGCACTGGCGAACCAGACGCGGTTTGGCCTGAGTGCCTCCGTATTTTGTCGGGATAAGGAACAATTCCAGTCGATTAGAGATCAATTGCGGGCGGGGCTGGTGAATTGGAACCGGCAAACGACCGGGGCTTCGGGCGCGGCACCGTTCGGCGGGGCAGGGATTAGCGGGAATCATCGCCCGGCGGGGTATTATGCGGCGGATTATTGCGCCTACCCGGTGGCTTCGGTGGAATCTGAGCAGTTGACTTTGCCAGATAATCTGCCGCCAGGGATAACATTATGAGTGAGCAGGAATGGCAGTTCGATGGGCTGGTTGGCCCGACCCATCACTATGCTGGATTGGCCACGGGGAACCTTGCTTCGGCACATAATGCGGGGGCGGTTTCGCAGCCGCGCGCGGCGGCGCTTCAGGGCTTGGCAAAAATGAGGTTTGTGAGGGATTTAGGGGCGAAGCAGGCGGTGTTGCCGCCGCATGACCGCCCCGCCGTTGGGGCACTGCGGGCGCTGGGGTTTTCGGGCAGCCGGATCGAGGTGCTGCGCGCCGCCAAAGCCCAGGCGCCGGAGTTATTTTCGGCAGCGTTTTCTTCCTCGTTTATGTGGGCGGCGAATGCGGCGACGGTGATCCCCAGCGGCGATGCGGGGGATGGAAAATTGCATCTCATTCCGGCCAATTTGGTGAGCCATGTACATCGGGCGATGGAAAGTTCATTCCACTATCGTAATCTTTCTTTAATTTTCCGTAATAAAAAATTATTTACGGTCCATAATGCGCTTTTGCCGTGTGATTATTTGAGTGACGAGGCGGCGGCGAATCACATGAAAATTAATAATAATGATGCTGAAGTATCGGATCATTTTTTTATCTATGGTAGAAGTTCTGAGAAAACTTCCCGCGAAACGCGATTTATGCCCCGCCAGACCCGTTCGGCGAGTGAGGCGGTGGCGCGGTTGGGGAAGGTGGGAACGAGTCGATGCCACTTTTTTAGGCAGTCGCCCGAGGCGATCGATGCCGGGGTATTTCACAACGATGTGATTGCATTGAGTGCGGGAAATCGGATGGTGATTCATGCCCAGGCGCTGATGGGAGAGCACCAGCAGCAGTTGCGGCAGTGGTTTGAGCAGCGTCCGTCGTTGCGTTATCGTGAAGTTGCGCCTGAGGAGCTGTCGCTTGCGGATGCGGTGAGTACCTACTTATTCAACTCTCAGTTGCTAAAAATAGACCAAGAAAATTATGTGTTGGTTGCCCCAGAAGAGAGCAGAAACCATGCAGGCGCAGCGCGATTGGTGGAGCAGCTTTTGGCCGAGGGGATGATCCAATCCGCCCACTACCTCGACGTGCGTGAGAGCATGCGTAACGGCGGTGGCCCCGCCTGCTTACGCCTGCGGGTGCCGATGACTGAGGCGGAGGCGGCGGCCATCCACCCCGGCGTGGTGCTGAGCGATGCGCTCTATGAGCAGCTATGTGCGTGGGTGATGCGCTACTATCCCGAAACCTTGACATGGGATGCCTTGCTGGACGAGGCATGGCTGGCGCAGCTCGATGCGGCCTATCTGGCGTTGGAGTCGATTCTTGACCTGCCTGGACTATATAGTCTTTCCTAACTCGTTTGGCCTATTTCTGTTGCGGAGAAATCGTCGTCCAGTCCGGTAAGCCGTTTGACAATAGCCCCGCTATTGTCGGCACGGCTCATCAAACTGGAACAACAATTTCTCCAGCAACGGAAATAGGCCAAACGAGTTAGGAAAGACTATATTCGCAGGCGCACGAGGCGTGACGCGGCTGCAACAGGAAGAAAAATCTCTCGAATAAAAACAGGATTTCGCGTGGCAAGCGGTTGGCCAGCGGCTACACTACGCGCCATGCGTGCAGTGTGGCGCACGGACGAGGGAGCGGTATGCTAGGGATTATCGGCGTTGTGGTGGTGTTTGCCATGGTGTTCGGCAGCTTTGTGATGGCTGGCGGCAAGATGGATATTATTATCCATGCGGCTCCACACGAGATGATGACCATCGGCGGGGCTGCCGTCGGCGCGTTCATGATCGGCAACAAAGGCAACGTGGTGAAGGCCTCGCTCAAAGGGTTTGGTAAGGCGTTTAAGGGGCCGGTGTGGAAAGCGCAGGATTATAAGGACCTGCTGGCGCTGTTATTTACCGTGCTGAAGCTGGTACGCACCAAAGGGATGGTGGCGCTGGAGCAGCATATTGAGAATCCTGAACAATCGGCGATTTTTAGCCAGTATCCCAAAATTACGCATGACCATTTCGCGGTGGAGTTCATCTGCGATACGCTGCGCATGGTGACGATGAACTTCGAGGACCCACATCAGCTTGAAGATATGATGGAAAAGGCGCTCGAGAAGCACCACCACGAGGTGGCGGCGCCGGCGCATTCGATTCAAAGCATGGCGGATGGGATTCCCGCGCTCGGGATTGTGGCGGCGGTGCTTGGGGTGATTAAAACCATGGGCAGCATCAGCGAGCCGGTGGAGGTGCTGGGGGCGATGATTGGTGGGGCGCTGGTGGGCACGTTTATGGGTGTGTTTTTCGCCTATGGGTTCGTCGGGCCGATTGCGTCGAAATTGAACCAGACGTTCGATCAGGATCACCAGTTCTATATCATCATTAAATCGGTGCTGGTGGCGCATTTGCAGGGGAATGCGCCGCAGGTTTCGGTGGAAATTGGCCGTAGCAACATTCCGACGATCTATCAGCCGAAGTTCTCGGAAATGGAGCAACTGCTCTCGGCGTTGCCGGCACCGGCGTAAGCGAGGCACCCTATGGCCAGCAAGGACGACGGCAAACGTCCCATCATCATCAAGAAAATCAAAAAGGGCGGCCATGGCCACCATGGCGGCGCGTGGAAGGTGGCCTATGCGGATTTCGTGACCGCCATGATGGCGTTTTTCCTGCTGCTGTGGCTGTTGTCGTCATCGTCGAAGGCGACGCTTGAGGGGTTGTCGGAGTATTTTACGCCGACGCAGGGCATCAAGGATAATATGGGGATTGGCTTCAAGGGCGGAATTGCGCCGACGAAAGACGGTATCTCGAAAAGCAATCAGGCGAATCCGGGGATTGTTACTGGGCGGGCGCCGACGGGGAGTGTTTCGGATAACCCCGATAACCAGGCACAGTCGGACGCAGAGGCGGATGATAACATGTTCAAAGAAGGGGCGAAATCGCTGGAGCAGGCATTCCAGAAAGAAGAGGATCTGAAGGAATATCTCGACAATGTGAGCGCCACCGTGACGCCGGAGGGGCTGCGCATCGACATTACGGATAACGACAAATACGCGATGTTCGAGCGTGGTACGCCGAGCCTGACCGAGCATGGCCGCAAGGTGCTGACGGCGATTAGTAAGATCGTTAATAAGATGCCGAATTTTATGGCGATTTATGGGCATACGGATGCGTCGCCTGCGGAAAATGGTAAGCAGGATTATACCAATTGGGAACTCTCAAGCGATCGGGCGCAGGCGGCGCGCCGGTTTATGCTGAAGGCGGGAGTGGAGGCAGAGCGGCCGAAAAAGGTGATCGGCATGGCGGATAAGGAGCTATTTACCCCGAACGAACCGCGTGGGCCGAAGAATCGGCGTATTTCGGTGGTGATGCTGCGCGGCTCGCATATCCTGATCCCCGAGGGCGCCGTGCCGAAGGGCGGGGGGGCATCTACGCCAGCGAGTGCGGCTCATTAAATAGGATTTACACCCTGCAAGCAGCGCACGGGGAGGATGAAGTGTTTGCCTTCCTCGAGCAGGCGGTCGTCGGATTCGAGGGTGAGGCTGCTGGCGGATTGGTAGAAGCTGATGCCGTGCTGATTGAGGAAATCGCGCAACGCGGCGAGGGTGATGGCGATGTCGTAGGTATCCGTTGGGGTATCCAGGGGCTTCCCATTGCCATCTTTTCGATACTCGGAGACGATGCCGGTGATGACGGCGATGACGTGCCCGGCGCTATCGAGCACGGGGCCGCCGGAATTGCCATGGTCGGCCACGGGGTTGAGCTGTAGAAAATGGGCCTCGCCACTGGGGCCGCCGAGGGCGCGGAGGCGCGTTTTCTTGAACAGGCCATGGCCGACAGCCCCTTGGGTGCCGGGATAGCCCATGAGGGTGACTTCGTCGCCCACGCGCAGGGAGGAAATGTCCCAGCGTAGCGAGGCATATTGCTCGGGGATGTAGGGCACTTTCAGCACGGCGAGGTCTTGCGCCGCATCCGCCACCACGAGGCTTGCCATCATCTGCCCTTTGGGGGTGAGCACCGAAATGCCCTGGCACCCGCGCACCACATGCGCATTGGTGATGATATTCCCCTCGTTATTAATCACGAAACCCGTGCCAGAGCTGAGCTTCACCACCACCGGCGTGCTTTGCGCGAAGGCGAGGCTGGGCAGGAGCAGGAGGAGAGGAAGGAAATATTGTATCACGTGAGGTCTAACCCAGCCGTAATGGTGAGGAGGTGGCCGGGGTGCTCGCGACCATGCTGTTATGTGCTTCAGGCGAAGAGGCGGCGGAAATGCCTTGTGGGCGTTGGATTTGTTGTGCTTTGGCTTGGGCGAGGGTAAGATTGGCAGAGGCGTGTTTGCTGTCTATTTCGCTGACACGTGGCGGATGTTTCTCTGAATGGGCATGGGCCTCGATGATCCATTTCTTGACCTGGTCAATGGTTATCGCTCCTGCGTGAATGAGCGCGGCAACGGCTTGTTCCCCTGCAGAGGGTTGTACGGTGCTCTTTTTGCCCTCAAGGTAGCGGGCACTTAAGCGCAGAAGCTCATCACTGCCCATACTCAAAAGCAAATTTCCCGCTGCTCCGCCCAGCAGCGCTCCTGCGGCATTTCCTGCCACAGGTAGTGGCGTTCCTGCGACCCCACCAGCCCACGCTCCCGCCCCGGCGCCTGCCAACCCTAGTGCATCTACCTTATTACGAATGGCGCGTTCATCGGCATTGTTGGCGAAGAGTCCGCTAGCACCGGGAACAGCTGATACCGCCTGCTCACCGGCGGCTATGGCTGCTTCTGCCGGGGAGCTGGTGGTGAGTAGGGTAATCCCTCCAGCCGTTACTGTCATTGCCGCGCCTGCTACTATCCCTCTGCCGTGGACGCTAGCTTCATGCGCAGACGGTGTGGCAGCTTTAGGGCCAAGCCAAGCTTTGGCACGGTCTAGCCACGATGGTTCGGGTGCATGAGGGGGGGCAATGTTGAGCTTCCCATGGATTTGCTCTATGGCGGCAATAGACCGTCTATCGCTTTGTGAAACATATAGATAAAATCTTCCATCGCTGTTGCCCACCGTGGCGGTGATGCCCAAATCAGCGAGTTGTCCTTTCAACGAAAATGCTTCTTGACGGGAGCTGAAGCTCTGAGTGTAGCGAAGGCTTGAACCGAGATTAGGGTTACCAGATTCATAGGGCTGCCAAGTATGTCCGGCGTTTTTGGAAGCGCCTGATGGGGCCTCCGGTCTTGCGGACGCGGCTCGTGCATTCGGTTTCGTCTGTTCACCACGTGCTGCGAGCACCTGCGGATCATTTGAAAAATCGATGTTCTGCAGGCTATCTGGCCGTTGAAAAGGATTATGCTCCTGGCCTTGCCTTACAAGGCCCCGGCGAACGAGCGCTTCAATATTCTCGCTGGAGATATATCCTGTGCCGTTTCCATTGTGTCTGAAATTGCGCTCGTTTCTATACCCGATATAGCGACTACCTGGCACCATGCGGTCTCCATGGATTTCGCTTGGGCCGGGGCGAATGCCCGCCTGCGCCAATCCAATCTCCAGTTGCTTTGCAATGTCCGCCCATGAACTATCCCCTGAGCCGTAGACGGTAATCATTTTTCCAGCTTGAGAACCTTTAGGGCTTAAAAAATCAATTATACCTTCGTTGGGTTCCACGAATTTGAAAGCTCCGACACGTGCTTTCGTTAGTATAGGGACAATCACTTCGTCCCATGCACGTTTCATATCATTAGGCGCAATCGTCAGGTGTATCTTCCATCCATCTCCTTGAGTGTATTGAGCTTTTGGATTAAAATCACTGCGCTGGAGTCCTCGAAAAGCAACAACTCTGGAGTCTTCCTCTCGAGTTACGACTAAATGATAATTGGCTATCGGTAGTACATCATAGCTTTCCGACCGAAGCATTTTTTCGAATAGGCTAGACATCCGTTAAGACCTCTATATGTGGCCTACCCCACCAATTCCCCATCACCCGCCGCGGTTTTGGCTTTGCCTTTGGGCTTGGCGGGGGAGTAGGTGAAGGTGAGGGTGGCGGATTTATCGAGGAGGTCACCGCCCGCTGCGGCTTCGACGCCGATGGTGACCGAGCCGCCCTTCGATAGCTTGCCGAACAGCACTTCTTCCGCCAGCGGCTTTTTGATTTTATCCGCAATCAGGCGGGCGAGGGGGCGCGCGCCCATGGCACGGTCGTAGCCGTTTTCGGCCAGCCAATCGAGCGCTTGTTCCGCAAGCGTAATGGTGATGTTACGTTCCGAAAGTTGGCTTTCGAGGCGGTAGATGAACTTCTGCACCACGTGTTTCACCGTTTCGCGGCTTAAGTGATCGAAGCCGATAATGGCGTCGAGCCGGTTGCGGAACTCGGGCGTAAAGAGCTTGTTGACGGCCTCTTTATCCTCGCCCTTCCTGTCCTCCCGCGTGAAGCCGATGGCCGGGCGGGCGACATCGCTGGCGCCGACGTTGCTGGTCATGATGACAATGGCATTGCGGAAGTTTACCTGCTT
>CAZUOS010000023.1:7900-10110 GCA_964621415.1 uncultured Azospirillum sp. | reverse complement strand
GATCAGGTTTAAAGTAGCTTACTCACAGAACCATCGCGAAGCTGCAATCTCCAGACGTAACGGCACCAGTCATCAGTTAAGTTAAGCATTACTTGATACGTGCTTCCCAATCCTGCCCGCCGTAAAACACCCGGATGATCTCGACCTGCCGCTCGCCATAGCGCGCGAGGATGGTGACGCGCCGCTCGAACCCAACAACGCGCATCCCCTTACCCAGCGCCTCGCGCGCGGTCCCGCGCTGGGCGATGTCGAAGCCGAGCAGATAGGCTTCTATCCGCTCCACAAATGCGAAGGCAACCGCATCGGAACCAGCCCTCTTCGCGATCGTGTCGTAAATCCCCCGCAAATCGCTACGCGCGCGATTGGAAATAATGACCTTCAGGAAAATCATGCCGAGCCATTCTGACGCGAGGCATGATAGGCGCGAAGCTCCGCAAACACCTCCGCCGCCGGGATCATCTTCATCCGTCCGGCATCGATTTCAGCGAGGGTTTCCTTGACCTCTGCGATTTGCTCGGGCGTCAGCTCGGGGCAAGTTTCATCGTCGGCATACGCGCCACGCAGCGCCCCAATACCTGCCGCCACCACCTCGTCCTCCGACGCATAGAGACCAGCCGCCAGCATCTCGCGGATATAGCGGGCATTTTCGGCAGAAATCTGAACCGTGTAGGGGGCCTGAGTCACCATATTTTCCTTTTATCACGCCTCCTTTACGCGCTCAAGTAGATTGTCCTGAATAACGCGCAGAAGGCGTTTGCTATTCCCATTCGATCCGCTACAGCTGAGGGCAAATCAGCTAAGATGATCGGTAGAATACCACCACAAATAAATCAGCCAACCCAATGCAATTAAAAAACACTCTTCAATTGTATATTATTTTATACCAAGTATGTTAAAAATCCATACTATACAAACAGCTTGTTTGATCGTATAAAGGGCGCACACCAACCCATCGTAAAAGGAACATCCCATGCGTCACGTACTGCTCACCACCCTTGCGATCCTCGCTGCCACCCCCGCCTTCGCGGCGGAAGAGAAGAAGGCCCCCACCCCCGTTAAGGCCGAGGAAGCTAAACCCGCTGCCCCCACCGTCAGCACCGATATTGCTCAAGCTCCGGCGGGCGACTATGTGCTCGAGAAAAACCACGCGAGCATCGCCTTCAAGGCGCGCCACATGGGCTTTTCGGACTATCTGATGCGCTTTAACGACTTCGACGCCAGCATCACGCTCGACCCCAAAGCGATCGAGAAAAGCAGCGTGAAGGCGGAAGTGAAAGTCGCGAGCTTCGACTCCAACAACCCCAAACTGCTCGAGCATGTCTCGACCAAGGACTTCTTCAACGCCTCCGCGTTCCCGACCATCAGCTTCGTCTCCAAAAAAATCGAGAAGACGGGGGCGAACACCGGTAAAATCAGCGGCGACCTCACCCTGCTGGGCGTTACCAAGCCGGTGGTGCTGAACGCCACCTTCATCGGCGGTGGCAAGCACATGATGATGCAGAAATACGATATCGGTTTCAAGGCGACGACGACCATCAAACGTTCGGAGTTCGGCATGAATTATGGCCTCGCCATGGTGAGTGACGAAATCCCGGTGGAGATCAACGCTGAGTTCATCCAAAACATTCCAGAGCAAAAATAATGGCTACACTCTCGCGCTATAATGCCGTCGCGATTGCCCTTCACTGGGCCATCGCGGCGCTCATTATCCTCATGCTCGTGATGGGGCAGGTGATGGAAGACCTGCCCGACACGCTCAAGTTCACCACCTTCGTGCTGCATAAATCCATCGGCATCACGATTCTGGGGTTGAGCGTGTTTCGCCTGATCTGGCGGTTGATGAACCCGCCGCCTGCCCTGCCCGAGAGCATGAAACCGCACGAGAAATTGCTCGCCCATGCGGCGCATTGGGGCCTTTATTTCCTGATGCTCGCGATGCCGCTTTCGGGCTGGGCGTTTGTCTCGGCGCTGCAAAAATACCCCACGGTGTTTTTCTGGATGGGCGAAGTCCCCTTCCTGCCGCTGCCGGAGGGGATCGATAAAAAGGCCATGAGCGACCTGCTGAAGGAAGCGCACGAGCTGTTCGCCAATGGTGCGATTGCCTTGATTGTACTGCACGTGGCCGCAGCGCTGAAGCATCAATATATCGATAAAGACACGGTGCTGGCGCGCATGTTGCCCGCCTGGATGGCGCGGAGGGCGCGTGCGTA
>CAZUOS010000023.1:0-7800 GCA_964621415.1 uncultured Azospirillum sp. | reverse complement strand
CGCCCATGCCGCCCCCTGGACGGTGGATAGCACACGCTCCACCCTCACCTTCGAGGGGCAGCAAGGCGGCGACACGTTCCATGGTGGCTTCAAACATTTCACGGCTGAGATTGTGTTCGACGCGGCGCAACTCCCCGCCTCGCATATCGCCGTCACGGTCGATATCGCGAGCGTGTTTGCCGACGATGCCGACCGCACCGCTGCCCTGCCGGGGGAAGACTGGTTCGCGGTGAAGCAGTTCCCCGAAGCCCGCTTCACCAGCAGCCAGATTCGCCATGTGGGGAGCGATAAAAACGGCGCAGAAGGCTACGAAGCCACGGGCGAGCTAACGATCCGCGGTTTCCGTAAACCTGTCACGCTTCCCTTCATACTCGTTACCCATGGCGATCAGGCCGAGGCGCGCGGTACCCTCGCCCTCAACCGCCACGACTTTGGCATCGGCCAAGGCCGCTTCGCCAGTGATTCCTTGGTGAAACAACCCGTGTCGGTCGCTTTTACTTTATTTGCCAATCGCGCCGCCTCGAAGTAGAGAGGCTCTGTTTCCAGAAGAGTCATCACACAAGAAAGACCTCCTATGCCGCTACTCTTCCAACTGCTCTGGTTTTTTCTGGTGATCCTCGGCATTGCTTTTGCCATTTGGGTGGGCGTGTGGGTGATGCTGGCGCTGGTGGTGGTGGGTGTTCTGCTGGCGCTATGGAGCCGCATCCGCAACTATCTGGTCGAGAAAGGCATCCTGAACCCTATCCCCGGCGTGCCGATGGAACCACCCAGCGACGTGACCGTGATCGAGGGCGAGTTCATCGAGCTGGAGAGCAAAAATCCCACCGAACCGCCGAAGGACGCATAGCGCAAACGGCTTCTCCCCCACACCGCTTACGGCACGGCTTCGCTTAATTTTCCGGCTTTGATTTTTTCGCGGAAACTATCGAGGAAACTCTCCGTGTGGCTGATCTGCTGCGCCACGGTGTTGAAATCCTCGGGGTCGAGCGGTGTGGTGTCGTTGGTGATATACTCGAACACCTTTTTATAGCCGTTATCGGGAACCAGGTTCATGTAATAATCGCGCAGATAGCGCAGCTGGTTATAGTCGCTCTCGAACGTGTAGGCGAGCGCGAGCTTGAGCAGAATCTCCGTCTCCTCGGGGCTGAGCGGATCGGTGAGGTTCGGGCGCGCGTTCAGCAAATCCTCGGCATGGCTCGCGATGTTGGGCCAATCCTGCATCCGCCACAGAATATCGAGGCGCAGCAACGCGCCGGGGCGGCTGGTATCCTGAAAAATAACCGCCAGCGCCTCTTCGTTCTTGCCCAGCTTCATCAGCGCCTGCGCCGTCATCTCCTGACGCTGCTGCTGCAGCTTCGGATCGTTCCCACCGAAATTGGTGATGTCGAGCACGCTCAGCGCCTCTTGCGGCTTCTGATTCAGCAGATAGAGCAAGGCCAGCCGCGCCCCCACATGCGAGCGTTCCTCGGCCGCGATGCGATATTTGATCTGATGCTCGAGCAATTGCGAGGCGCGATCCAGCAGGTCGAACGCCGCTAACCGATCCGCCAGTTTCTGGATGATTTTATTGCCGTTTTCACCGAGCGGGGTCAGGTCGCGAAACTCGTAGAACAGCGCCAGCGCGCGTAAGGGGTCCATCTCATCGGCCAGGCCATCGAGGAAAATACGCTGAAAAAGATCTGCCATCTCTCCGGTCAGTTTCAGCGTATCCGGGCTGGTTGGAAACACATCGAGAATGGTTTTCTTGGTGCGCAGCACATCGTCGTAGCGCTTGAGATCGGCGTAAATCCCCACCAGCTGATCAAGCATCTCGCGCTCGACCGCATCGCCGCGCCAGCTGAGGCGGGCCGATTCGATCAGCTCCACCGCGTCCTCGCCCTTGATCTTGCCCTGACGGTAATTCAGCATGATGGATGCCACCCGCGCCCGCACCGAAACCGGCAGATTTTCTTTCCCCTCGCTCGCCAGCCGGTCGTAGATTTCCTCTGCCTGCGTGTATTCCTTCTTCTTCTCGGCCACGGCGCCAAGGTAATAATCTGCTTCCTGCTTCACCGGGTCGAGGATGCCATCGCGCGCGAGCGTATCGAACACGGCAAGGGCTTTTTCCTCCTCGCCATCCTTCAGATACGCGTCGGCCGCGAGCACGGCCAGCCGTTGGCGAAACGTCGGCGGATAAAAGCGGATATATTGCTTATTGTATTTCAGGAAATGGAATACCGGCCGCTCCACCGGGGCAGGCGGCACCACAGCAGGCGCCACACGCGGCGTATCGGGCGTGGCATCGGCAGCTTTGGGGGTGTTGGCCACTGCATCGTTCGGCGCACCCGCGTTGGGCGGGTTCGGCGTTGCATTCTGCTGCACATTCTCTGCCACCGTCGGCAGTGCGGCCGAAAGCGCCACCACCTCGCGCCAGAGGATTGCCTCCTCCATATTCTCAAGCTCTGGCGCGGCAAGGGCGGCGGACGCCTCTTCCATATGGCCCTGATAGGCGTGGCACGCGCCGGTGAGCAGCGCCAGCTTGTTGGATTTATAATAGGCGGGATCGTAATTCGCCACAATCTCGAGGACGCCAATCGCCTCCGGGCACATGCCATAGGCGAGGTAGAGATGCGCCACATCCATCAGCGCCGCCGCACGCCCGGATTCCGTCGCCTGCGCGATGACGGCCTGCCGCGCCACCAGTGTGTCGTGGAACTTATCGGTGGTGACGAACCACTGGCCGTAGGGAATCATCACCCCGGCCGCTTCGCCGCTGACGGTTGGGGTGGTGCCTGCCACCAGCGGCAGGTTATCGGAAACCGCCAACCGATGGGGCGCTCCCAGGATCAACCCCGCGCGGCTAGCCCCCACGGTGAGGTCGCCACGCCGGGCGACCACCGCAATGACCTGCGCGCTCGGCAACAGCGAAAGCTCGGTAAAGTTTTTCGCCATGCTGATGCCGCGCCCTGCCTCGTAGGCTGGCACCACCAGCAGCTTCTCGCCCGAGGCCGGATCGAAGAACGCCACTTCCGGCGCCACGTCATAGGCCGAAAGCACCAGCCGCATCATCCCCTCCACCTCTTCGGCGGAAACCAACACCTCGAGCGAGGGGATGCTCGGCTCGGTGCTGAGGGTGATGCGCCAGCCATAGCCGCCGGTTTGCAGCTCGGCCCGGGGGTTGAGCGAGCCATCCGTCGTCAAGCGCAGCACGGTAGCGCCCGGCAGCGCATATTGCGTCACGTTCGCGACTTGCTTGGGCATCACGCTGCGCAGATTATCGGCGTTCACATTCGCCTCGCGCGAGAACACGATCCAGATATCCTTGCCGCGACGGAAAGCCGCCGCCGCCGTGCGCTCGGCCCAGGGAAAATCGATCAGGGTTTCGGTTTTTGTTACATGCGTGCCCACCACAAACGGAATCGCCGCTTTGGCGGCAGCCGTGGCAGGCAGCACGGTGGCGGGCTTCTCGGGCGGTTTTTCAGCTGCTTTCTCGGGTGTGGGCTCGGCAGGCTTCTCGGGCGGTTTTTCGGCGGGCTTGTCTGCTGTCGCCGTTTTGGTGGAGAGGAGCGCCGCGCCCTTATCCCCCTCCGCCGCCGAGGCGGGCTTCTTGGTGCTCAGCATCGCATCCCCACCGCTCGGTGGGGCTTCCGTGGTGTTTCGGGTGCTGAGCATCGCATCCTGAGATGCGGGCGCGACAGGTTGAGCTGCCACTTCTACCGCTTCTTTCACAGGTTCAGGCTTCAAGGGCTTCGCCGCCACCGCTGCCACGGGTGCAGCAGGTGACACGAATTTCTTCGCGGGTTTTTCTTTTCCCCCCGTTTTGGGTTTATCTTTCGATTTCGCCTTGGCCTTATCTTTCGTCTTATCCTTTGCCTTTTCCTTCGAGGCATCCTTCGCAGGTTTTTCCTTCGCGGCTTGCTTCGCGCGCGCCGAAGCCTTTTCCGGTGCAGGCGCGGCGGGTTTTTCCGGCTTCGCCTCGGCCGTCACTTCGCCCAGGCTCTCAGGTGCCGACTCCGCCGAGGCAGACTCCGCCGACTCGGTGTGCGTGGATGGTTTTTCGGCGGCGGGCTTGGCCTCTTCCTTCGCTGGTTTACCCGTGGCGATGAGATCAACCCCCACCCCTTTATTGCTGACAAACTGCCGCAAGCGCACGGGCTGTTTCAGCGTCAGGGTGATGCGTTTTTTATCGGCCGAGATATGCACCTGGCGAATATAGCCCGGCAATTTCGCTTGAATCGCCGCTGCGGATTCCTTCACCGGCGCACTAAAATGCAGCTCGGCCGAGGTGCCATTCGCCTAGGCTTGCAGCTGCGCTGGCTGGCCAAACGCAAAGCTGAGACGGCCATAACGCTGCCCCTCAGCCGCCTGTGCCGACGACGTCGCCAAGGCCACTGCCAATAGCAGCGCGCCGACCAAACGTCCTACGCAAGGGGCCACACGAATCATGCCCACTATCTTCACGCTCTTTCAATTGATTGCAACCGCTATACGGGCCTGTGGGCAACCTGCAACGCGTTATTGCTCGCCAAACACCCGCGCGAAAATCGTCGCCACATGCTTGGTGTGGTAGGTCATGTCGAACAATCCGGCGAGGGTTTCGGCAGAAAGCTGCGCGCTCACGGCTTCATCCTGCTGCAATTCGCTCAGGAAATCCTTGCCCTCGAGCCACACTTTCATGGCGTTACGTTGCACGGCTTCGTAGGCGGCTTCGCGGCTCATGCCCTGCTGGGTGAGGGCGAGCAGCACGCGCTGGCTGAAGACCAGCCCGCCCAGCTTCTCAACATTCGCAGCGATACGCTCGGGATACACCACCAAATGCTCAACAAGGCCCGCAAGACGATGCAGCGCGAAATCGAGCGTCACCGTCGCATCCGGCGCGATCATACGCTCGACCGAGCTATGCGAAATATCGCGCTCGTGCCACAGCGCCACATTCTCGAGCGCGGGCGTCACATACCCACGCACCAGACGCGCGAGGCCGGTGAGATTCTCGGAAAGCACGGGGTTGCGCTTATGCGGCATCGCGCTCGAGCCCTTCTGGCCTTTGCTGAAGAACTCCTCGGCCTCCAGCACTTCGGTACGCTGGAGATGGCGGATTTCCGTTGCCACATTCTCGATGCTCGAAGCAATCACCCCAAGCGTTGCAAAGAACATGGCGTGACGATCGCGCGGGATCACCTGCGTCGAGACCGGCTCAACGGCGAGGCCCATTTTCTCGGCCACATAGACCTCAACCGCGGGGTCGACATTTGCAAACGTGCCGACCGCGCCGGAAATCGCACAGGTCGCAATCTCGGCACGCGCGCGCAGCAGCCGCTCGCGGTTGCGGAAGAACTCGGCATAAAACCGCGCGAACTTCAGACCCATCGTCACCGGCTCGGCATGGATGCCGTGGCTGCGCCCCATCGCCACCACGTTGCGTGTTTCGTAGGCGCGCTGCTTCAACGCCACCAGCACCTTGTCGAGCCCTGCAAGCAGCAGGTCGCTCGCCCGCGCGAGCTGCACGGCAAGCGCCGTATCGAGCACGTCGGAACTCGTCATCCCCTGATGCAGGAAGCGCGCTTCCTCGCCCACCGTTTCGGTAACGAAGGTGAGGAAGGCGATCACGTCATGCTTCGTCGTGCGCTCGATTTCGTCGATACGGGCAATCGCCGCGTCGTCATAGGCCTTCGGCGCACGCGCCCAGATGGCCTCCGCCGCCTCGCGCGGAATCACCCCAAGCGCCGCCATTTTATCGGCCGCATGGGCCTCGATCTCGAACCAGATTTGAAAGCGAGTAGCAGGCTGCCAAATCGCCACCATCTCGGGGCGGGAATAACGCGGAATCATAAAACCTCTTCAGTATGTTTGCGCGGCGCATCATAGCGACTATTCTGAATAGGCCAATGGGAAAGCGCATTAAACACAGGGCCACCTCATGCAAATGAGAAACGGGGACGGCGCAGAAAAAGGACTGTCATCCCGGGCTCGTCCCGGGATCTCCCGACACAACCTGAGCCTAAAATAACCACTGTTTCAGGCTCTGCCTGTTTCGGGAGATCCCGGGACACTCGTAGCGCAGCGGAGAGAGGCGAAGCCAACCCCGGGATGACAGTCCTTTTACTACGCTTTCTTCATGAGGGGGGGGCTGACATTGAAGACTGGATTTCTGTGCAAAACCGGCTATCCCTAACCCATGACGCACTTCTCCTCCGATTCCCACTTCCTTTCCCAGCAAGCGGCCGTCGCGCAGGCGATTTCTGGTCGGCGAGAGATTCAGGTGGTCACCGGCCTGAACCAGACCGAGGACGCACCGCTTTCCGGGCAGGAGACGCTCTACCTCCACCGCGCCGATGGGCTTGATGACGCCGATACCCGCCGCCACGCCCGCGCGCAAATCGATCTCGCGGCGCTGGCGCTGCGTCATCACCAACCGGCGGAACATGAGGCAAACCGACCGCTGGAGGCCGACGCCGCCGCAAGTTTCGATGCGCTCGAGCTGGTGCGGCTCGAGGCGCTTGCGGCCCATCTGCCCGGCCTGCAACACAACCTCGCGCTGCGCCACGCCGTGCGACTGGCGGATGCGAACCGCCCCCCTGCCCTTGCCGATGCGCTGGCCATGGCCGTGCGCGAGGCCTTGACCGGCGCGCCACCGCCGCCTGATTATGCCGCGCGCCTCACCACGATGCTCCCCTGGCTCGCTGCCACGCTCGCGGCGCACCGTGCCGCGCTCGCCGCCAGCATCCATTCGCAAGCGGCCTTCGCCCGGGAAGTGACAACGATGCTCGCCGAGCTGAAGCTCACCACCCACCGCCCCGCCGAACGCACCACCGGCGCGCGCGACCCCGACGCCCCCGTCGATGCCACCGGCCACCGCGACGACGAACCCGGCCCCGAATCCGCCGATGGCGACGCCATGCCCTCGCTCCCCTCCACCGGCGAGGGCGAGGAAAATGAATACGGCGAACGGCAGGAGGTGATGGCGGCGGTCGACATGGAACCGCTGGATGCCGACGAGGCCGACGAACGCGCCCCCCGCCCCGGCAGCAACACGGTGGAGGCGCAAGCCTCGCCCGAAGCCTATCACCCCTACACCACCCGTTTCGACGAAGTGGTGATGGCCGACACCCTCACCAGCCACGAGGAGCGCGAGCGCCTCTTCGCCGCGCTGATGGACAAGGTGAAGCAATACCACACCGTCACCAGCCGCCTGGCCACGCGCCTGCAACGGCTGCTGCTCGCCCAGCAAACGCGGCAATGGATCTACGAGCAGGAAGACGGCATGATCGACAATGCGCGCCTCGCCACCATTGTCGCGCGGCCCGAGGTAACCAGCATCTATAAGCAGGAGAAAGACACGGATTTCCGCGATACGGTGGTCACCCTACTCATCGATAATTCCGGCTCCATGCGCGGGCGGCCCATCAGCATCGCCGCGCTTTCGGCGGATATTCTCGCGCGCACGCTCGAGCGCTGCGGGGTGAAGGTCGAGATTCTCGGCTTCACCACGCGCGACTGGAAGGGCGGCGAAGCGCGCCGCGCCTGGCTCGAGGCCGGTCGCCCGCCGCATCCCGGGCGGCTGAACGATCTGCGCCACATCATCTATAAACCGGCGGATGCGCGCCTCAACCGCGTGCGGCACAATCTCGGGCTGATGTTAAAAGACGGGCTGCTGAAGGAGAATATCGATGGCGAAGCGCTCCTCTGGGCGCATAGCCGCCTGATGGCGCGGCCCGAGCAGCGCAAAATCCTGATGGTGATCTCGGATGGCGCGCCGGTGGACGACGCCACGCTTTCCGCCAATTCCGGCAGCTATCTCGACCATCATTTACGCGCCGTGAT
>CAZUOS010000022.1:4699-10163 GCA_964621415.1 uncultured Azospirillum sp. | reverse complement strand
AATCGTGAAGGACGATTTTGGCTCCCCCTCAAGGGGGGAGCTTTAGGCTCTGGAAGCCGGTTTCTTCTTCAATTCGCCAATTCGCCAATTCATCATTTCGTCACCTCGCCACCCTCACCGCCGCCGGCCAAGCGGGTGCTTGCTGTTGACCACTTTACTGAGGCGGCTGTCGGCCACATGGGTATAGATTTGCGTGGTGGCGATATCGGTATGGCCAAGCAATTCCTGAATCACCCGTAAATCGGCACCGCCTTCGAGCAAATGCGTGGCGAAGGAGTGGCGCAGCGTATGCGGCGAGCAGCGCGCGGGGTTGATGCCCGCTTTGGCGCATAGCTCCTTCAGCAATTGGCCAAAGCGCTGACGGGTGAGGTGCCCGGCTTTCCCGTGCGAGGGGAAGAGGTAGCGGCTCTCGGTATTTTTGGGCAGGAACTGGTCGCGCACCGCAAGATAGGCCTCGAGCGAGGCGAGGGCGCTGGCATGTAGCGGCACCAGCCGTTCCTTGCTGCCTTTGCCGCGCACAATAAAATAGGGCAGGATGGATTTTTTGCGTTTGGGGTCGCGCTGGATATGGGTGGAGAGCAAGGTCACCAGCTCGCTCACCCGCATGCCCGAGGCATAGAGGATTTCCATCAGCGCGCCTGGGCGCAGCCCCTCGGGGCTGGTGTCGCGTTCCGCCGTGGCGATGAGCTGCTGCACCTCCTGCTTGCTGAGCAGTTTGGGTAGGCTGCGGGCGCGTTTCGGTGCGCGCACCAGCAGCACCGGGTTGCTGCCCACCACCCGTTCGCTCATCAGAAACTTGAACCATTGGGTGAGCGCACTGCGGCGACGCGCCAGGGTGGCTGGGCTCATGCCGCGATCGGTGAGGCTGGCGAGGTAGTCGGCAATCGCCGCATGGTCGAGCGATTCCATCGCGTGCCGACGCTCAACCAGGTAGGCGAAGAAGTCCGCGAGGTCGCGGCCGTAGGAATCACGCGTGGCGCGCGAGGCTCCGCGCGTGGCGATGAGCATCTCCAAAAACGCATCACGCCACCCAAGCCAGGAAGCCGGGGTGGCGTGCGCGGTGGTTGCGTTCATCGCAACAACTAGTGGCTAGCAGCCGGTGCGGCCGGAGCAACCGGTGCCGCCGGAGCCGGAGCGGTGGGAGCCGTCGGAGCAACGGGAGCCGCTGCTGCCGGTGCAGCAGCCGGAGCCGCCGCCGGGGTGGTAACCGAGGTAGCACCGTTCGGCGACATGGTAACGCTGCCCGCCGGGGTGGTGACCGTGGTGCCGCCATTCGGCGACGTGGTCACGCTGCCTGCCGGAGTGGTGACCGAGCTGGCGCCATTCGGCGTGGTGGTTGCGTTACCGGCCGGGGTGGTAACCGTGGTGGCACCGTTCGGGGCCGTGGTGACCGTTGCACCCGGAGCCGAAACATTCGCGCCAGCTTCCGGAGCCGCAGCTGCCGGAGCCGCGCCTGCGGCCGCAGGTTCAGCACCCGGAGCCGGAGCGGCTGCTGGTGCGGCGGCATCCGGCGCGGGGGCCGGGGTGGGGTTAACCGCAACGGGCTGGGTAACGGGCTGCGGTGCAGGCTCCGAAGTGCCCATCATCACGATAGCAGCAACGGCGACAACAGCCACCAGTCCTGCCAACAGAATGACCAACAAATTACTCTTTTTCTTCTCAGGCGCGTTCATAAATCCTCTTATGCGAAGGTTGTGGGTTGAAATCTGATACGGAGTGTTTACCCTGTGCGCCGTTACATAAAACGAGTTTCCGCGACATGCAAGCCCCGATAGAGCCTCATCAACAATCCACCGCCGGGAAGGCCGCCACGCCGCATTGGCGCACGCGTCCGCTGGTGCTGGTGGGGCTGATGGGGGCGGGGAAATCGAGCGTAGGCAAGCGACTGGCCAAGCAGCTTGGCTGGCGCTTTGTCGATTCGGATGAAGAGATTGAGGCAGCCGCGGGCTGCAGTATCTCGGATATTTTTGCCATCCATGGCGAGCCGATTTTCCGCGATCTCGAGCGTCGGGTGATTGCGCGGCTGCTGGGGGCCGAACCCTTGGTGCTGGCAACCGGCGGCGGTGCCTGGATGCAACCGCCCGTGCGCGAGGTGATTCGGGCGCAGGCCACTTCGGTGTGGTTGCGTGCCGAGATCGAGGTGCTGCTCGAGCGGGTGAGCCGCCGCGACCATCGCCCACTGCTCGAAAACGGCGACAAACGCGCCATCCTCGAACGCCTGATGGCCGAGCGTTATCCTGTGTATGCCGAGGCGGATGTGGCGGTGGATTCTGGCCATGGCGCGCAGGAGCGCGTGGTCGAGCGCGTGATCGCAGCGCTCGAAGGCGCAATCTCAGGATAGGCGTGTCAGCAAGGCCACAAAATGCGCGCGCAAGGGTGGCATCGTGCGGTGCAGGGCGGGCAACATCCGCTCCTCAAGAAAATAGCCGGTGAGGCGTAAGCCTTCGAGAATCGCCGCCAGGCTGCTGGGCAGCGCCTGTTCATCGGTGAGGAAAACGGGCAGGGGCAACAAGCGTTCGTGGTAGGGCGCACCGGCACTGGCGCACACCGCGCGGCCCGATTTGGGCGAAACGTAAATCAATTCCTCAGTGCTGCCAGTGGCGGCACAGGCGCTGAGATCCAGCCCGAAGCCCGCCAGCTCGAGCAATGCCAGCTCCAGCCGCACATATTCGCCAAGCCACAGCAACGGCTCCACCCCCGCCGTCACGTGCTGCAAAAAATGCAGCGTGGTGGCATAAAGCTCAGGATGCGGATCGTGATCGGCCAGGCTGCGCGCCAACAGATGGGTGACGCTGCCAATCGCCGCCAGACGCAGCGGATCATGCATCACCCGCGCGGCGAAGCTGTGCCGCGCCTCGAGGGTGAGGGTGGGCAGATGCTCGGGCAGGCGTGCGCTCCAATGTGCTTCGGCGAGGGTGGCGGGCTGCATCGTCGCCTGCTGCTTACGGCTGAAGCCACGCCGCACCATGCCGCGCATCAGCCCATGCGCCTGAGTAAAGCACTGCACGATCGCATCCTGCTCGCCGAAGCGATCGAGCGTGAGTAGTAGCGCATCATCCTGTGCCTGGAGCATGGCGAGAGGCATAGCATGCATGCGCGGTAAAGGCCAAAAACTTTACTTGCCGATTGTATTTTGCGCGCTATGATGCCGCAGCGTTTTTTCAATTTCTCAATTGTTTACAGGAGTTTTTATGCGTTCTTCGTTCCTCGCCGCTACGGCACTGATTTCGATGGGTATGGCGGCTGGCGCTTTCGCCGCTACGGCCGATGATGCGGCCTACGATGCCAACAACAAGCCGGTGGTCGATTCGCGCGGGAACTGCGTGCGCACCATGTGGCAAGGCGCGAACGATCCGTGCGCAGCAGCCGCAGCTCCGGCCCCGATGAAGCGCGAACACCACACACGCGTGACGCCGCCGCAGCGCAAAGCTGCTCCGGTTTCCTCGAACGAGCAAAGCACCATCTATTTCGATTTTAATAAAGCAACGCTGACCGCTGCCTCGAAGCAGAAACTGGATGCGCTGGCGGCCACCATCAACGCCTCGAGCAGCATCAACAACGTCACCATCCATGGCTTCACCGACCAGCTCGGCACCGAGGCGTATAACAGCGCGCTGGCCGAAAAGCGCGTGGCGGTGGTGAAAGAATACCTCGATAGCAAAGCACGCCTGAAAGCCGAAGGCGATATCAAAGGTCTCGGCAAAGCCAGCCCGGAAGCGGGTTGTGCGGCGAAGAAAGCGCGCGCTGCGAAAATCACCTGCATGGCGAAAGAGCGCCGCGTGGAAGTTGAGTTCAACGCCGAGAAATAGTCAGCCCTCGTAATATCGTAGGCAAGCTGGCCACCACGTCCTCGGCGATCATGCCGGGGCCGTGGAGGCGGGCCGCTTCGGCATGCAACCAAACCCCGGCGGAGGCCGCGGCGAGCGGCGTCATGCCTTGCGCCAGCAGAGCGGCGATCACGCCCGCGAGCACATCACCTGTGCCGGCAGTGGCCAACCAGGCGGGAGGGTGCGTGCTTGTGCCATGCGCGCCATCCACCACCAGGGTTTCGCTGCCTTTTAGCACGATGACGGCATTCAAGGCGGTGGCGAGCGTGGCGGCGAGGGCAGGGCGCGGCGTGGTGTGATCGAGCGCGAGCGCTTCAGCAAGTAACGCGCATTCACCCGCATGTGGGGTGAGTATCTTCGGGCAGGGCTGAAGCGCGGCGCGTAGGCTCGCATCTGCGGCCACTAGGCGCAGCGCATCGGCATCGAGCACGAGCGGTTTTTTGAGCGTTGCAGCTTCCTGCAAGGCGGCGCGGGTGCGCTCGTCAAGCCCCGCACCGGGGCCGATCAGCAGCGCGTTTACGCGTGCATCGCCCGCCCAGTGACGCCATTCCTGAACCGTATCGCAGGCGCGCACCAGCACGCTTTCGAGCGCGGTGGCATAGATTGGGGCGCTGGCGCGCGTGGCCGCGATGCTGACGATGCCCGCCCCAGCGCGTTGCGCCGCACGGGCGGCAAGGCGGGCGGCGCCGGTCATCGCGTCGCCGCCGAAAATAACCAGGCTGCCGCGCGTGTATTTATGATCCGTCGCCCGCAGTGGCGGAATCTGCCAACAGGTGGGTGAATTTTCTTTGACCGTGAGGCGCTTTTTCATCATGCCATTATACGCAATGCGGCGTTGGTTGACCATTCTTTGTTGGGTGCTGCTGGGCGGATTCAGCGCCCAGGCGGAGACGATTGACGCCGCCTATGCGCGTTGGGAGGCGCTGCGCGCGCCGGATGCCGCGCGCCTTCGCTTTGCCGAGGGGGTTACGTTTTTGCACGATCACCCCGGCTGGCCAGAGGAAAAAACCATACGCCTGCGTACCGAAGCAGCCGCCTTGCTCGAGCGCCCGGAGCGCGCGGCGATGGCCAGCTTCTGCACCGATTTTCCGCCGATTTCCGGGCGCGGGATGGTGGCCTGCGCACGCAGCGGCGTGGGGGATGCCGCCGCGCAGCAAGCGGCGGTTCAGCGCGCCTGGCAACAGGGCGACTTCAACGAAGATGAAGAGGAGCGCCTGATAGAGGCGTATGGCAACCAGTTCAGCGCGCGCGCGCATGAGGCGCGGCTCGAGCGGTTGCTCGACGAGAAAAAAACCACTGCTGCCAAGCGCATGCTTGCGCGCGTGCCTGCCGCCGCGCGGCGCGAGGCCAGCATGCGCATCGCCCTGATCGAGCAAAAACCCGGTGCCGCCAAAATGCTCGATCACCTGAGCCACGCGGAGCAGCGCAGTGAAGGCATTCTATTCGAGCGGATTCGCTGGCGCGCCGTGCACGACGACGAAGAGCATCTCGCCGAATTGTTCGAGCTGGCCCCGCGCGAGGTGCGTGCGCCCGAGCGCTGGTGGCCGTATCGCGCCATCGCCGTGCGCGAGGAGATGGGCCAACATCGCTATGCCCGCGCCTTGCGGATTCTGGCAGATCACGGGGCGCTGAAGGGC
>CAZUOS010000022.1:0-4599 GCA_964621415.1 uncultured Azospirillum sp. | reverse complement strand
ACATCGCTATGCCCGCGCCTTGCGGATTCTGGCAGATCACGGGGCGCTGAAGGGCTGGCTGCGCCTGCAAAACAAGCAGGATGCGCAGGCTGGCTATAAGGATTTCTACGCGCTCTATGGCAGTGTCAGCACGCCGGTGAGCAAAGCCCGCGCAGCCTATTGGGCGGGCCGCGCCGCCGAGAAAAACGGCAATCACGATATCGCGGTGGAGTGGATGCAGAAAGCCGCGCGCTATCCGACGGTGTTTTATGGCCAGCTCGCGCATCTGTGGCTCCACCCTGGGGTGCCACTTGCCCTACCGCCCGCGCCCCGTATCACGCGTGAGACGCAAGCCCGCATCGCCCGGCACGAGCTGGCGCGCGTTGCAGAAATGCGCGAGAAAGCAGGCGACCATGCGGGGCGCGATGCGTTTCTCTCAGCGCTTGCCGTCGCGCTCGATAACGACGAGGAACTGGCGGCGCTGGCCGTTTTTGCGAACCAGCTGAAGGATGTCGCCGGTGGGGTCGAGATCGCGAAGCTCGCGCTCAAGCAGGGTGTGCTGCTGGTGGAGGCCGGGTGGCCGCGCATCACGCTGCCGGAGGCGCTTTCGATCGAGCCGGCGCTGGCGCTCGCCATCACCCGGCAGGAGAGCCAGTTCGACCCCCGGGCGCGCAGTCCCGCCGGCGCACGCGGCATGATGCAATTAATGCCCGCCACCGCGCGCGACCTGGCGAAAAAGCTGGGGCTACGCTGGAGCGATGCCGCGCTCGACGACCCGGCGATGAATATCGCGCTTGGCAGCTATTACCTTGGGCGGTTGATCCGCGGCTTCGATGGATCTTACATCCTTGGCATCGCCAGCTATAATGCCGGGGCAAGCCCGGTGCGGGCGTGGCGGCACCGTATGGGCCCGCCACCAGCCTCGCTCGAGGCCGCGATCGATTGGATCGAATCCATCCCCTATGCCGAAACCCGCACCTATGTGATGCGCGTGCTCGAGAACCTCACCCTCTATCGGGCATTACAGGCGCCGGATGCGCCACCCACGCTCGATAAAGATCTGCTGCGTTGAAAGAGAGATGAGCGGGGGCACTCAGCCGCCGCCGCAGGAAGGGGCGTCGTTGATCACGGCGCAGCCTTTATAAATCGCCGGTTGCTGGTAGTAGCTGTCGTTGTCGGGCCGTTGCGATTGCGTTGGCAATTCATAGATTTGGCTGATCGCGTTTTTCGGTTGCGCCGGGCCACCGCAGCCGAAAATCAGCAGCGGAAGGCACAGAAATACAATGCGGGTAACAACGCTCACTCGGCGCACATAGCATAGTGCCGAGTGCGATGCAGCAAAAAACGCGCGATAATATCAGCTACTTAACCGGAGATTGTAATTGTTAACCATTTTTTAACGTCTGATGCGGCACAATCCGACCTAGCGATGACAATGGATTCTCAGGATATTCGTGCTCAGGATGGCGTGCTCCCGCAAGGGATGCGCGCGCTTCCAGCTGGGCTGTGGCTGCTGATTATCCCCAATCTCTGGCTGTTTCTGGCCTTCCGTGGGGAAGGGGGCGGCGTCGACCTCGCGCAGCCGGTGGCCCCGCTCGAGGCTATGCGCTGGCTGGCCTATGGCGTCGGCTGGGTGCTGCTCAACCTGTTGGTGTTGAGGATGGGTGGCAAAATGGAACGGCATCTGCTGCATCCGTTACGCCAGATTATCGCGGCGATGGAGGCGGTGCGCCACGCCCACTGGCGCGAGCACGGTTTCGAGCACGAGCTGCGGTTTTCCTGGCGGCATGCCGTGCGCGATATGCACCAGCTTGCGGCCCTGCTGCGCGAACATCATCGCAAACATCAGGAAGTGAGGGAAGCGCTTGCAAGC
The DNA here is from genome assembly GCA_964621415.1 of uncultured Azospirillum sp. Lineage (GTDB taxonomy): Bacteria > Pseudomonadota > Alphaproteobacteria > Rickettsiales > UBA3002 > QFOX01. The sequence continues at coordinate 2,747 of CAZUOS010000022.1, read as the reverse complement.
TCGCAACAGCTCATCGCCCAGTTTACGGCACGGCAAGAGACCATCGTGCAGGCAACGCATAGCGAGGTGGGGCAGCAATATCGTTGCGTGCTGTCCTACGCGAACTATCTCGAGGAGCAGATTCTCGCGCATAAGCTCGAATCCTCGTTGCGGCAGGATTTCGATGATGTGTGCGAATCAAGCTTCAGCCTGAAGCTGATTGCGGGGGCGCTGGCCGGGCTGGATAATGCGCCGTCATCGCCCGAAGCGCTGGCACCAGTGCCGTTGGCGGAATTGCTGAAGCAGACCATGCTGGCGCTGGCTCCGGCGCTCGATCGGCGCAGCATGCGCCTCAGCACCGCCGAGGTGGATCTCGACGTGGTGGCGCAGGGCGATGCCTCGATTCTCGCCCATGTGCTGTGGATGATGCTGCTCGGGATGATTCGCTTCGCGGCCGAGGAAAGCCTGCTGCGCATTCGCTGCCTGCCCAGCCGCGATGGCACCCAGGCGCTGATGAGCATCGTGGTGAGCGAGCTTTCGCCCGGCTCGCTCAGCGAAGCGCAGCGCGAGGCGTATCTGTTGCGCAAGCAGCATCATCTCTCGCCGCATCTGTTCGCGCAGGCGATTCGCGAGCATGCCCATGTGCAACTGGCCGAGCTGCTGCTGGGGCGCGTGGGCGGCAGTATCAGCGTGTTACCGTTGACGGTCAGTGCCTGCGAAATCTGCGTCGCGCTGCCGAGTGTGGCACGGGAGGACGACACTCTCTAGGGCACCTCTAATTTGATTCCCTTTGCGCAAAAAGAGGCGTATGGTGCCGCCGCGATTGGGAGATGCCTCCTACGCACGATAATTCAGGGAGTTTTATTATGAAAACGACGATTTCTGTTCTGGGCCTGGCCCTTGCACTTCTCAGCAGCACGGCTTTCGCGGCCGATGCGCCAGCACCTGCCATGCCGCCGCACGGCGAAGGGATGCCGCACCACATGTTTGCGGAAACGGATACCAACGGCGATGGTTTCATCAGCAAAGAAGAATGGCAGGCCAAAGGCACCAAAATGTTCGATGAAATTGATGCCAATCACGACGGAAAACTCTCGAAGGATGAGATGAAAGCCTACCACGAGAAGCGCCGTGAAATGATGCACGAGCGCATGGAAGAGCGTCGTGAGCGCATGGGCGACAGGAAGGATAAAATGGACGATCGCATGGAGCACATGAAGGACCGTATGGGCGGTAAGCCTGCGGATGCTGCACCTGCAGCGGGCGGCGCGAAGTAGCCTGACGCATTCCCCCTCTCCCTTCTTTGGAGAGGGGGCTTTCCTCATTTTTTCACCTTAACCTGAATAGGGGGTGAAAGGATGGCTATAACCGATTGTATCCTATTTCATTTCCGTGGCTTGTGGGTCATGGTTCGGCTGCCGTGCGGTTACGCGTTACGCGCGAACTGTCATAAAAGCTTCACATTCAACCCAGATGCGCTGTGGTACTCTCTAAGGTGAGAGAAACCATGAGGTTGCATTGAGCAACACGCCTCACAATCTAGCCGCTCTGGGGATGGCCTCCACGCAGGGCAATGCACCTATGCTGTCGAACACAGCAGAGGAAGGTGCGGACGCGTCGGGAAAACCGCTGCCGGATAGTTCCTACCAAAGTTACCTCTTCAGCCGTGCCGGGAAAGGCGAAGCGCCTGCCTGGAGCGATTCGATGAAGGGGCGCTTTGCCATTCGCATGCTGTCGCGCGGGGTGGTGGGTTCGTTGTTTTTCGTGTTGGGGTCGCGCCTCGCTAACCAGCAGATGCAAGGCTATCACCCCGAGGCGTTCCGCTGGGAAGAAGCGAAAACCAAGCCGCTGCAGATCATCGCCAAGGGGATTGATGAGACCCTGGGGGTGGCGATCGAGAGAACGGTCGCAACCTTGGCGCGGCTGAAGCACACGCCGGAAGAAGCAGTACGCATCGGGAAAAAAGCAGTCACCTTCCGTGGCACCCGCACGTTCACATACCGCGACCATCAGGGAATCGAGCGTCAAACGATTGGGCGTTCTTACGGCTCGGACATCGTGTCGTTCACCACCGATTTCGCCATGATGTCGATTGGTGATGCCTACACGCGCAACATCATTCAGGCGCTGGACCCCAACATCAAGAAGACCTGGCTGGTGAACGACGAAGGCAAGCCCGCCCTGCGCGACGATCATAAGCATTTTCTGTTTGGCGAGTGGCTGAGGTCGATGGGGCGCACCAGCTGGCGTGTCTTCTCGAAAAACCAGGGCGAGGATTGGGTGGCGGCCATTCCCTACGCCTTCCAGATGAAGTTCCAGCGCCAGTTCCTGAGCAATATTTTTAACAAGCGCTTCGATGGGCATAAACTGGTGTTCGACCATGCCTGGAACGGCGGAGCCTATCGCATCAACGCCGAGGGCAAGATTGTTGGCGATTTACAGCTGGTCGGCGCGCTCGATTTGCACGCGCGGTTCGTGGGCTATAACTGGTACACCCAGATGTTCCGCGAGGGCTACGATGCGCTGGCGAACAAGCTGCACCCGAAGCCACAGGCGCAAGACCCGGCCGCGCAAGCTTCGCCAGCCGCAGCGCCGCCGCCATCGCGCAACCCGGTGGTCGCGGCGGTCGATGGGCTGGGCACGGCGGCGAGTTACGTCACCAAAAGCTTCATCAAAGCCAACATGTACATGAACCCGGCGGTGGTGCCTTTCTGGTTGATTCGTGTGCCGCAAAGCAAATGGCGCGGGAAATATTTTATTGAAGGGGA
>CAZUOS010000021.1:3644-10355 GCA_964621415.1 uncultured Azospirillum sp. | reverse complement strand
ATCTTTAAACGGCTCAACGAAGAGGACGAGTCCACCAAGGGCACCGGCGTAGGCCTTACTTTCGTCAAGAAGATCATTGAACGTCACGGTGGCAGCATCTGGCTCAATTCGGCGCCGGGGCTTGGCACCACCTTTTATTTCACTCTCAACGGATGATGGAGCGCCCAATGAGCAACCCGTCGCATATGCTGCTGATCGAAGATAATGACGATGATTTCGAGGCCATGCTGCGCAGCCTGAAGAAAAACCAGGTGATGAACCCCATTACCCGTTGCCGTAGCGGCCGCGACGCGCTGGATTACCTGCACGGCGAAGGGGCCTACGTGTCGCAAGGAGCAGCCCCCCGCCCCGATTTAATTCTGCTCGATCTTAACATGCCGGGAATCGATGGGCGGCAGGTACTAGCACACCTTAAAGCCAACGAAAAACTGCGCGCCATTCCGGTGGTCATTCTCACCACCTCGGCCGACGCCAAGGATATCGAGCAGTGCTACGCCATCGGTGCCAGTACCTACATTCAAAAGCCGGTAAGTTTTGAAGGGCTAACCGAAGCGATCCGCACCATGCGCGACTATTGGTTTGGTATGGCCATTCTTCCCTGCGAACAAGAACGACGAGCATAAGGCACTCCGATGGCACCACACATTCTCATGGTCGATGATAATGCAGACGACATCGAATGCTGCCAACGCGCGCTGGCCTCAACCCAACACGCCTACCATCTGGAGCATGTCGCCAGCAGCGATGCCTGCATGGCCTTCCTCGATCACAAAACTCCCGACTGCGTGCTGCTCGATTATTCCCTGCCTGGCGAGGATGGCTTGGCCGTTCTGTTACGCATCAAGCATCGCCACCCGCATCTGCCCGTGGTGGTGTTAACCGGTCATGGCAGTGAATCCATTGCCGCCACCATGATTAAGGCGGGCGCGGGTGATTATCTGGTCAAATCCACCATCACCGGCAAAACGCTCAGCCTGGCAATGCAAAACGCCATGAAGAAAAATCCCATCCCTGCCGAGAGCACCCGCGTTGCCATGCCCTCGCCGCTCGTACTGCTGGTCGATGATAACCTCGACGATCGCGAGCGTTACGTGCGCCTCCTTAAAAAAATCACGCAAGCGGAATACCGCTATCTCGAAGCCGATGGCTATGATTCTCTGATGGTTCAGCTACAGCAACGCACACCGGATTGTGTGCTGCTAGATTATTCGCTGCCGGGAAAAAATGGCCTCGATATATTGCGCGAGCTGGTGCCGCTCTATCCGCATCTGCCCATCATCATGATGACCGGACATGGCAACGAATCCATTGCCGTGCAATCCATCAAGGCGGGCGCACAGCATTACCTGGTGAAATCGGAAGTGACAGAGGAGTTGCTGCATACGCACGTCACCAGTGCAATCCGGCATTGCGCGATGGAATATGAGCGCAACGAACTCATGCAACAATTGATGGAATCGAACGTCGCGCTGGAACGCTTTGCCTATGTCGCCTCGCACGATCTGCAAGAGCCGATCCGCATGATCAATAATTTCAGTAAAATCCTGCTGGCGGAATATCAAAACAAGCTCGATGCCGAGGGCAAAGAATATCTAGGAATGGTCACCGAATCGGGCGAGCGTATGCGCGATATGGTAAACGACCTGCTCGACTACTCGCGGATGGATCACGAAACGGTAAAACTCCACGCCTTCAGCGGCATGCAGGCCCTTGCCAGCGCACTCGAAAACGTAAAAGCACTGATCGCCGAGCAGAAAGCCATCATCACCCACGATCCCTTGCCCGAGCTCTATGGCAGCCCCATACAGATCATGCGGCTGCTGCAAAACCTCCTCATCAATGCCATCAAATACCAACCGGCGGGCAATATTCCGCGTATTCACGTCGGCATCGAAACCGAAGCGGACTGCTGGCACATCCACGTGAAAGACAACGGCATCGGTATCGAGGCTCATTTCCTGCCACAAATCTTCGAACCATTCCGCCGCCTCCACACCTGGGATGCCGTGAAAGGCAGCGGACTGGGACTTTCCATCTGTAAAAAAATCGCCGAACACAATAACGGGACTCTCTCGGTGCGTTCCGTCGTGGGGGAGGGCAGCACCTTCACCCTCACCCTTCCCAAGCCGCAAGCACTGAAGGAGGCCGTATGAGCATTGCCACGCTCGAAGAAAAGCATCGCCCCGTTCGCCTGCTGTTGGTAGAGGATAACAAAGGCGATGTGCTGCTCATCAAGCGGGCGTTCTCACGCTCACCCATTCCGCACGAAATCACCGTTGCCCGCACAGGAGAGGAGGCCCTCTCCATTCTCAACAGTCACCCGATGGACGACCAGTCGGACATGATCCTGCTGGATCTCAACCTGCCGGGCATCAGTGGGCACGAAGTGCTGCGCACGGTGAAAAACCACGAACGCCATAAACGCATTCCCGTGTTTGTACTCTCAAGCTCTCGCGCCGCTGAGGATGTCGTCAGCAGCTACGAAGCACATGCTAACTGCTACCTCGTGAAGCCACACGATCTGGAAACCCTCGAAGAAATCACCCACCGCATTGGCGAGTTTTGGTTTTCGCTCGCCGTACTTCCCAATGGCGAAATGAGGAGACGCAACTAATGCATGCCACCGACACTGCCGAGAGCCTCGCCGAAGAGTTTAAGCACTACGCCTATAGCGTATCGCACGATATCAGCGCGCCGGTACGAGCGATGGTGGAGTTCTCGAAACTTCTGCTGGCTGAGGATCTACAAGGCCTCAGCGCCGACGGGCAGGAATATCTGGGGCTGATTGTCGAGAACGGCCACAGACTACAAACCATGATGGAGGCACTGCTACGCTATTCACGCGTCAACACCCTGCAAGCGCTATCACGGCCCACCAACCTCACCACCGTAGCCGAAGCCATTATCACCGAGCTGCAAGCCCGCATCATGGCCAGCAGGGCCGACATCACGCTCGAACCCCTGCCCACACTTTCGGTGGATGCTGCACAAATCAAACACGTGCTCCAGGTGTTAATCGAAAATGCCCTCATCTATCAGCCCGTGGGCAACCACCCCGTGCTGCATCTTTCCTCATGCCCGGTCGCAGGCGGTGTCGCCATCGCTATCGCGGATAATGGCATCGGCATTGAACCAGATCGACGAGAGGTGATTTTCCACCCCTTCAAGCGGCTCCATACCGAGGAAGAGTATCCCGGTATTGGCATGGGGCTAACCATTGCTAAAAAAATTATCGAGCGGCACGGGGGCACCCTCACCTGCGATGATCATACGCCAAACGGTTCGGTTTTTACCTTCACACTACCGGCACAGGAGTCCTAAGATGATGCACCTTATCTCTGCGGAACGCCAACTGCAGCTCTTGCTCATCGAGGATAATCGCGGCGACGCGATGCTGATCGAGAAAACCCTGAAGAACGCCATGTTGGGCGCCGTAAAAATCAAGCGCGCCACCTCGCTGGCCGGAGCCCTCAAGGCCTTGAACGAAACCAGCTTCGATGTGGCACTGCTCGATCGCAGCCTGCCGGATGTCGAAGGCTTCAGCGGCTTGCACAGCATCCAAAATTTTGTTCCCACCCTGCCCGTCATTTTCCTCACCGCCTATCAGAATGAACTGAGCGCCTTCGAAGCCATCGAACAGGGCGCCCAGGACTACCTCTTCAAAGACCGATTGGACGGACACGCCATCAAACGCGCCATTCAATATGCCATGCTGCGCAAACAATTCGAAGGCATCCTCATCATGCGTGCCAATTTCGACATGCTGACCGAGCTGGCCAACCGCATTTTGTTCGAAAGCAGGCTCGACATGGCCCTCGCGCGTATGCGTCGTCAGGGCGGCAACCTGGCCCTGTTGTTCCTCGATCTCGACCGCTTCAAGCAGATCAACGACACGCTCGGCCACGATGCGGGCGACCAACTGCTGAAAGAAGTCGGCACGCGGCTCAAAAGCATCCTGCGTCCCTACGATACCGCCGCCCGTTTCGGTGGCGACGAGTTTGCCGTGTTGCTCGAGAATATTCCTGCCGCCACCCATGCCACCATCGTTGCCGAAAAAATCATTGCCCTGATGGCACACCCCTTCACGGTGCGGGGGCACACCGTGGAAGTGGGCGTCAGCATCGGCATTACCTGCCACCTGGCCGAGGCGGGCACCATCGACAGTGCCGAATTGCTCAAACGTGCGGATACAGCGATGTACGAAGCAAAATCAGCCGGCGGCAACCAATACTATCGAGAGCCCAGCCATCCAGGCGCCGCAAAACGGGCCTAAAAATACGACATAATTCGTCGCCAGACCTAAACCGATAGGCTTTAAACCTATTGGCGTTAACCCACATTAAGCATGATCCCGCTAGGATGCGTATAGTCCTTCAAATCACATCGTCAGCGGAGCCTCTATGAATAGCGTAAGCCTCTCTTCCGAAGCCAAGCCGACTGCTCCCCAGAAACGAGCCAAGAAACTGCTCATCGTCGAGGATAATCGCAGCGATGCGATCTTCATCCGACGCATGCTACGCGATATGGCCAATGGCGAGTCGTTGATGTTCTGGGAAGTCGCACGCCTGAAAGACGCCATCGAGCTACTGCTCGGCGAAACGTTCGATTTGGTCATCCTCGATCTGGGATTGCTCGACATGCAGGGGGTCACTTCCGTCGCGGCCATACGCACCACCGCACCGAACACCCCCATCATCGTCTATAGCGGCTCGGACGACCCCGAATTACGTCAGGAAGCGATTCTCTGCGGTGCCCATCACTACCTGGTGAAAAATGCTGAAGGGCCAATGCGCTTCAAAATGTTTGTTGAAACCATGCTCACGCATCAAGCAGCATAGCGGAGGCCCCCATGCAACAAACCGCCATGCGCACCGATTTCAACCACCTTGCTTCCGCCGCCTGCTGGCCCGAGTTAGACCCAACAGAAGCACAAAAACTCAATATTCTGCTGGTCGAGGACACCAATGCCGACGCCCTCCTCACCCGCATCGCCATCGAGGAAACCGAAATCCCATGCCGCATCTCGCGCATGGCGCGGGGCGACAATGTGCTGCCTGGCCTACTGGCTAAACAGCGCCTCTGCCCCACCGAAATCCCCGATGTCATCCTGCTGGATCTCGGGCTTCCGGGAATGGATGGATTCGAAATCCTAGCCGAGCTTTCCAGCATGTCGCCATTACTGCGCTCCATTCCCATCATCATCCTCACTGCATACGAGAATTTCGAGTATATCAGCAGAAATTATCCCCTCTGTGTCGTCGCCCATCTCAGCAAACCCTGCCATAGCGCCGACGTAAAAACCGCCCTTTCTCGCATCCGGAAATAAGGCTTGCAGAAACCTGCGCTGCGAATGACCGCCCGAGGCATCACACGCCAAAAATCAAATCATCCATCTGTATTAAAACAACAATTCCAGCCGTTCTCTGCTGGAATCTGCGGCACGTTGGATAATGTAGTCAAACGCTGCGAGAGAAGCTATAGAGGGGCGACGCTCATTATTGTAAGGAAATATCGGTATGGCAGGCCATTCCCAGTTTAAAAACATCATGCGCCGCAAAGGCGCGCAGGACATCAAGCGCGGTAAAATCTTCACCAAAATCGCCCGCGAGCTGATTGTCGCCGCCAAGGGCGGGGCCGACATCAACTTCAACGCCAAGCTGCGGGCGGTGGTGATTAAGGCGCGCAAGGAAGGCATGGCGAAAGATCGCATCGATGCCTCGATCGCCAAAGGTTCCGGCACCGGCGCGACGGATAACTACGAAACCGTGCGCTACGAAGGCTACGGCCCCGGTGGCGTCGCCATCATCATCGATGCGCTGACCGATAACCGCAACCGCACCGCCTCGGACCTGCGCTCGATCTTCACCAAAAAGAACGGCAACATGGGCGAATCCGGCTCGGTCGGTTTCATGTTCGACCATGTCGGTATCCTCGAATACCCCGCCGAGCGCATCCTTGAAGACGCCATGCTCGAAGCCGCGATCGACGCCGGAGCCGAGAATTGTGAAACCGCCGAGGGCGTCCACACCATCACCACCAGCTTCGAACAGTTGGGTGCCGTGCGCGATGCGCTGGCCAAACGCTTTGGCGATGCATCGAGCGCCAAACACATCTTCCAGCCGAAGGTGATGGCCCCTATCGGCGGCGCGGATGTTGCGGCACTGATGGAGCTGGTCGAAACGCTCGAGGATAACGACGACGTGCAGGAAGTCTTCACCAATGTCGAAATCAGCGATGCCGACGCCGAGAAAATGAGCGCGTGACGCACGCCGCCCGCATCCTTGGCATCGACCCCGGCCTCGTCAGCACCGGCTGGGGAATTATCGAGGCGCAAGGCTCGCGCCTGAGCTTTGTTGATTGCGGCACCATCGGCACGCAGGCGAAGGATGCGCTGCACGCGCGCCTGCTCACGCTTTCTGCCGATCTTGCCCGCATCATCACGCTCTATCGCCCCACCACAGCGGCGATCGAGGAAACCTTCGTCACCCAAAACGGCGCTTCCACCTTGAAGCTGGGGCAAGCGCGCGGCGCGCTCATCGTTACCCTCGCCCAGCACGGGTTAAGCGTCGCCGAATACGCCACCCGCAGCGTCAAAAAAGCACTGGTTGGCACCGGTGCGGCCGAGAAACATCAGGTGAGCCAGATGGTGGGCGTGCTGCTGCCCGCCGCGCGCGAGGCCCTCGCCGCCTGCAAACACGACGCCGCCGATGC